>DATNBU010000033.1 GCA_035571835.1 Candidatus Limnocylindrales bacterium
CAGATGAGCAGCTTGCGCTTGCCCATCTGCGCGGCACGCACCGCCATCACGACCGTAAGACTGCTGCACAGTAGCACTGCGGTATTGATCGCGCCGAGAGGGACCTTGATGCTGCTGCTGGCAGCGGCAAAGTCAGTGAAATAATTCAGCCGGTACACCAGATAGGCGAGGAACATCCCGCCAAAGAACATGATTTCCGTACCCAGGAAAAGCCACATCCCCAGCGATGCAGAGTTCCTCTGCTGCTCTTCGTCGGCGAAGTGGTGCAGCAACTCAGGACGATGTTCGGTGGCGGCGTGGCTATCAGTCACCAAAAGCCTCCTCAGGCGCGGGCGCAGGAATGTTTTCGTAGTCGTAAGCTTCCCAGGTTACCTGCGGTGTTTCGTCAAAATTGAAAGTGGTTGGCGGAGATTGCGTCATCCACTCGAGCCCGGAAGCGTTCCACGGATTCGCCGGCGCAGGCTTGCCATAACGCATAGACCACAGGAAATAAACCATCGGCAGCAGGTATCCAACCGCAAGGATGGTTGCACCCGCGGTCGAGAGCACATTCAGCACCTGAAACTCCGGAGAGTGCGAGTAGTCCCAATACCGCCGTGGCATTCCCATATAACCCAGCACAAACTGCGGGAAGAAGGTGAGATTGAATCCTACAAACACAATCAATGCCGCCAGCTTTCCCCAGCCATCCGGATACATGCGGCCGGAAATCTTCGGCCAATAGAAGTGCATTCCCGCCATGTATCCCATCACCGCCCCGCCGACCATGATGTAGTGGAAGTGGGCGACCACGAAGTAGGTGTCCTGCACGTGCATGTCGAGGCCGAGAATCGCAAGGAACAGCCCGGTCAGGCCGCCGATCAGGAACAGCCCCATGAAGCCGAGTGCGAAGATCATCGGCGATTCGAACGACACCGAGCCCTTGTAGAGCGTCGCGGCCCAGTTGAACGTCTTGACGGCCGACGGCACGGCCACCGCGAACGTCAGCACCGAGAACACCACCGCGGCGTACATCGACTGCGTGGTCGTGAACAGGTGATGCCCCCAGACCAGGAAGCCGATGATCGCAATCGCGAGGCTCGATGCCGCGATGAACCCGTACCCGAAGATCTTCTTGCGGGTGAAGGCCGGGATGATCTCGGAGATCACGCCCATGGCCGGCAGGATCATGATGTAGACGGCCGGGTGCGAGTAGAACCAGAAGAGATGCTGGAACAGCACCGGGTCGCCGCCGGCGGTCGGATCGAAGATGCCGAAGCCGCAGCGATCGAGGATCGCCATCAAAATGGTAATCGCGACCACCGGCGTGCCGAGCACCATCACCAGGCTGGTCGCGTACATCGCCCAGATGAACAGCGGCAGCCGGAACCACGTCAGGCCCGGCGCGCGCATCTTGTGGATCGTCACGATGAAGTTGAAGCCCGTCAGGATCGACGAGAAGCCGGTAATGAAGATGCCCGTTGCCGGCAGCACGACGTTGGTCGTCGCGTATGCGGTGCTGTACGGCGTATAGAGCGTCCAGCCGGTGTCGAGACCGCCCGTTGCCGTTGCCACCAGCGCGATCGTCGCACCGGTCAGGTAGACGTACCAGCTCAGCAGGTTGATCTTCGGAAAGGCGACGTCCTTCGCGCCGATCATCAGCGGAATGAGGAAGTTGCCCATCGTCGCCGGGATCGACGGAATCAGGAAGAAGAACACCATCACGATGCCGTGCAGCGTGAAGGCCTTGTTGTACGTGTCCGACGACAGCAGATCGCCGGCCGGGGTCAGAAGCTCGGCGCGAATCGCCGACGCCATCAGGCCGCCGATCACGAACATGACCGTGATCGAGATCATGTAAAGGATGCAGATGCGCTTGTGGTCGACCGTCAGCAGCCAGCTTTTGACCGTATGCCCGGCGTTCAGGTACGTGACGCGGCGCTCGTTCGATTCCATCGTATGCCCCTCTCCGAGCGCGCTCACTGATGAGCCTGCGCGCTCTGCGAAGTGCCGAGAGACTTGATGTATGCGATCAAGGACATGACCTGTTCCTCTGTGAGCTGGCCACCGAACGTCGGCATCGCCGGCGGGTAGCCTTTAACGACCTTGGCAAGCGGCGTCAGGATGGACTCGCGAAGATACGCGTCATCCGCAAGCACTTTGTCGCCGGACGCAAGCTCGACCTCGCTGCCCGGAACACCGACCAGGATCGGACCGATGCCGCCGGGCGTCGTGATGTGGCACGTCGCGCATGCCTTCTCCTGAAACAGCGCGGCCCCCGCCTGCACGGGTGAAGCTGCGGCACCGGCCGCGCCCTGCACGACCGATGCGCCGCCCGCCGAGCCCGACGCCGGACCGGCGGTACCCGCGGCGATCTCGACCGGCGACGGATTGCCGGTCGTCAGCCATGCTTCGTAGTCGGCAGCATCCATGACGGTGACGCTTCCGATCATGCGCGAGTGCTCGGTGCCGCAGTATTCGGCGCAGAAGAGGTGGAACGTTCCGGTCTGGGTCGCCTCGAACCACATCGTCGCGTAGCGGCCCGGGACCACGTCGGCCTTCACGCGGAACGCCGGCACGTAGAAGCTGTGGATCACGTCTTCGGAGGCCATCGTCAGCTTGACCGGGCGGCCGATCGGAACGTGCAGGTTGTTGATCTCGCGCCGGCCGTTCATGTGCTGGATCTTCCACATCCACTGCTTGCCGGTCACGAAGATTTCCATCGAGTTGGCCGGAGGAATCTCGAGCTTGAAGTAAAGGCTCGTTCCCCACGCGAAGATGCCCATGACGATGAAGAACGGGATGATCGACCAGACGATCTCCAGCGCGGTCGAGCCGTGGATATCCGCGCCGACGAGATTCTCGGGCGTGCGCCGGTACTTGATCCCCATGTAGATCATCGCGGCGATGACGGCGAAGGCGACCGCCCCGCAAAGCAGGACCATCATCACGTAGATCAGGTCCACTTCGGCGGCGTTCGTGGACGCCTGCGGCGGGAACAGCGACAACTGCAAAAACATTCTGGTCAGCTCCTCGAAGTGGAAGGATGCGTCTCGCGCCATCGGCTGAGGCCGATGAAACCGGCCAGGGAGAGAAGGGTCGCGATGCCACCGAGACGGACCAGCGCCAGGATCGAGGCACTGTACTTGCCCGTGGCCGGATCGTAGCGGTAGCAGTAAAGCATCAGCTGCTCGGCGAGCCCGCCGATCTTGCTGTCGGCGGCCTCGACGAACGCCAGCTTGAGATCGCGGCTCGAGAATTCGACGCCGAAGAAATAGCGCGAAAGCTGGCCGAGGCTGGTCAGCACGTAGATCGACGCGGCGTGCGCGTACTCGCCGGTGGCCGGCACGAACTTGTAGTGAAAGCCGACGGCGTCGGCGACGGCGCGAATCTGCGCCTCCTCACCGGTCAGGAAATGGAACCCGCCTTCGCTTCCCTTGCGTCCGTAGTTCTCGACGTAGGCGGCCTTCTTCTGGCGCGCGAGCTCGGGCGTTTCCTTCGGATTGATGCTGATGACGATCACGTCAAACTCGCTCGCCGCGCTGAACGTGAGCGGCCGCAGCGCCTTGATCATGCCGTTGAGCACCAGCGTGCACAGCATCGGGCATTCGAAGTACGCCATCGCGAGCACAGCCGGTTTCTTGTCGGGGCCGAAGTAGTCGCCGATGCGGACCTGCTTTCCCTCGTCGTCGACGAACGTCGCGTCCAGCGGCAGGCTCTGGCCGAGGTGCTGCTCGATGCCGACGCCCTGCAGCGGCCCCGGCGTGACGTTGGCCTGCTGGTCTAGCGAGCCGAGCGGCGCCGGCGCGATCGGAGCGGCGAACGCCGGCATCGCAACAGCGAGCGCGACGAACGCAACTCCAATCCGTCTGGCGACAGGCGAAAACATCAGTGGCCGTGCGCCTCCGCTTCGTGTGCAGCGCTGCCGTGAGCCGGAGCTTCGGCGTGGCCTCCAGCAGCATGACCTTCGCCGTGCCCGCCTTCGCCCTGAAGATCGCGACTGATCTTCCAGCCGCCGTCCCAGTCGGGCGCGCCGGAAGCTTCCGCGTGCTGCTCGGGAGCCTGGCCGTGCGGCGACATCGATGCGGGCACCTCGCCCTGGCGTGCCGGCAGGCCCTTGGCGACCAGCATTTCCATTGCGCGCTCGATCGGCACCTGGACGACGCCGGCTTCCTTGTCGACCCACGCGAGAGTCGACAGGCTCTTCTCTTCTGCCGCACGAAGCTGCGTAAGATCGTCCTTCGGGCGCAGCTGGAGCCGCGGCTCGGGCGGCTCTTTGGCAGCGTACTTCTCGGCAAGCGGATTGGCAGCAGGAGACGTGGCCTTCGCACGCTCGGCAAGGCCGAAATAGACGTAGTTCGCCGCGATCGTGAACACGATCGTGAATATCGCAAGGCCGAGGACCGAGAGGGCAACCGGCCTGGTCGCGACGTCGGTCGGTTCGTACCGGACGGTCTCGTTGCCGTGCGAGGTCGAATGCTCGTGTTCGCTCATGCGTGCTCCAGCTCGGCTTCGACGACCGGATCGTTGACCGCGATGACAGGATACGCGGTCAGGTTACCGATGTAGCGCCAGATCCACACGCCGCCGATTCCCAGGAACGTGGTCAGGTGCAGCGGATGGACGAAGAACGTCGTCGAGAACGACGGCGTGATCCACCAGAAGACGTCCACGTAGCGCATGCACCACAGCAGAGTGGCCACGCCTGCGATCGCCATCGGCTTGCGCTTGCGCGTACGCGACAGCAGCAGCCCGAACGGCACGACGAAGTGGAAGATGAACAGGAAGAGCGTGAGCCAGTGCCAGCCGTTCTGGTTGCGGACCACGTACCACCCGATTTCCTCGGGCAGGTTGGCTCCCCACATGATCAGGAACTGCGAGAGCTGGAAGTAGGTCCAGATCATCACGAATGCCAGGAGCAGCTTGCCGAGATCGAGGAACCGGTCCGGCGAGATCACGACCGACACCGGCCGGTGATCGGCAATGCGCGCCGACATCAGAATCGCCAGGCACATCGCCGTCAGGATCTGGCCGCCGGCAAACATCAGCCCGTAGATGTGCGAGAACCAGACGACCTCGATCGACATCGCCCAGTCGATCGCGGCCAGCGACATCGACAGCAGCCAGATGATGATGCCGATGTGGCTGAGCACGCTGACGCGCCCGGTGCGCGTGGCGCTGCGGCCCTCGACGTCGTCCTGGCGCGACCATGCGGTGAGACGCGTAGCCAGCGTGATCCAGATGGCAAAGTAGATGATCGCCCGCACGACGAACATCGTCGGGTTGAGGTACTGCGACTTGTACTGCAGGACGGCGCTCGCCTGCACCTGGGCCTGGTCGGCCCACGGGTAGATCTGGCTCATCCCGATGACGACGGGGATGAAGAACAGCGCCATCAGCGGCACGTTCATCGCAGCGGCCTCGGCCGGACGCCGGATCGCGGCGCCCCAGCGGCCGCCGCTCACGTACTGCATCATCAGCAGCACGGTGCTGCCGAGCGCGTTGGCGAGCCAGAAGATGAACGCGACGAGCCACGCCTGAAAGAACGCCTTCGGCCAAACCATCGCTCCGACCAGACTTGCGACCAGACCGATCGCGCCGATGCCGAGCGCGGGCATCTGAATCTTTCGCAGCACGTTGCTCGCCGACAGGTCGAGCTCCTGGCGCGTGAACCTCGACTCACTCACCGTGGGCCTCCTTGCCATGCTCGGAGCCGTGCTCGGCGCCTTCGGCAGGAGCGGGCTCGGGCTCGGGCGTGTCGAGCCGCACGCGCTCCTCGGACGTGAGGTCCTGGACGCTCGCATGATGGCTGAGCTGCAGGGCCTTGATGTATGCCGCGATCGCCCAGCGATCCTCGGCCGCAACCTGAAGCGAATACGACGGCATCACTCCGAATCCGTTGGTCATGACCTGGAAGAAGTAGCCCGGCACCATCGCGCGCAGGCGCTCGTCGTGGAACGACGGCGGATGCTTGTAGCCGCGCTGTGCGATCATTCCGTTGCCGTCGCCGATGCGCGAGTGGCACGGCGTGCAGTAGATGTTGAACCGTTCGCGGCCGCGCGCGAGCACGCCGGCCGTCACCGGGAACGGGAACGTGTCGCTGATCGCGTCGCCGTTCTTGCCGGTGAACAGGAGCTTGTCTTCCTTGAGCTGACCGCGGGCGATCGTTCCGGGTATGAGCTGCCGCGACGCGCGCTGGTCCTTGAAGAACGGACTCTTTTCGAGCGGCTCGTACTTGGCGGCGTCATGCATGTCCTGGCGGCATGCGGACGCCGACGCGGCCAGAACCAATGCCAGAGCGAAGCGGCCGAGCCCGCGACGCAGACCTCGGAGGTCCGAAGAGAAAACCTGCTTCACGAGTCGACCTCCGACACCGAGGCCGAGCCGAGGCCGGCAAGGAAGGTCTTGACGCTGGAAGCATCGAACTTGGGATCGATCGCTTCGATGCAGACGAAGAACCGGTCCTGCGACGCGCGCGCGAAGGCCGGCACGTTCCAGACCGGATGGTACAGCAGCGGAAGGCCGTTGATCGCGAGCATGCCGAAGACGGCAGTGAGCGAAGCCAGCAGGACCGTGGTTTCGAAAACCGGCGGGATGAACGCCGGCCAGCTGAACAGCGGGCGGCCGCCGATGTTGACCGGATAGCCGACCATGCTGACCCAGGTTGCCAGCGCGAATCCGCCGAGGCCGCCGAGGATGCCTCCGATCAGTACCATGAGCGCGACCGGATTCTGCGGAAGCCCGGCCGCCTGGCTGGCTTCGTGGATCGGGAACGGACTGTAGCCGTCGAACTTCGTGTAGCCGGCCGCGCGGATCTTGCGCAGCGCCGCGACGAACTCGTCTGGCGTCACGAACTCGGCCATCACGCCGTGAATGGTGTGCGTTGGTGCGTGCATGTCAGTGATGTCCCCCCTCCTTCAGCTCGGATTCGGGGACGAGAGTCCGCATCTCGAACATCGAGATCACCGGCAGGAAGCGGATGAACAGGAAGATCAGCGTCACGAACAGGCCGATCGTGCCGACGAACGTCATGATGTCCCACACCGTGGGGTAGTACATGCCCCAGGCCGACAGCATGTAGTCGTGCTGCAGGCTCGTCACGACGATCACGTAACGCTCGAGCCACATGCCGACGTTGACGAACATCGAGACGATGAACAGCGCGACCGCGCTCGAGCGTACGCTCTTCAGCCACAGCGGCTGGATCGCGAGGCCGTTGCAGAGGATCAGCAGCCAGTACGCCCATCCCGACGGTCCGCCCATGCGGTTGGTCATCATGAACGATTCGAACGAGTTGGCGCTGTACCACGACATGAACGCTTCGGTGGCGTACCCGTAACCGACGAACAGGCCGGTCGCGAGCATCACGCGCGCCATCAGGTCGAGGTGGCGGTCGGTGATGAAGTCCTTCATGTCGTAAGCGACGCGAAGCGGAATCGCGATGGTGAGCACCATCGCGAATCCGGCATAGACGGCGCCGGCCACGAAGTACGGCGGGAAGATCGTCGCGTGCCAGCCCGGGATCAGCGAAATCGCGAAGTCGAACGACACGACGCTGTGCACCGAGACGACCAGCGGCGTCGACAGGCCGGCGAGCAGCAGGTACGCCGTCTCGTAGCGATCCCAGTGCAGCGTCGAACCGCGCCAGCCGAGCGCGAGCACGCCGTAGATCTTCTGCATGGCCTTGCTGCTCGCGCGGTCGCGGAACATCGCGAAGTCGGGCACCAGGCCGACGAACCAGAACAGGATCGAGACCGTGGCGTACGTCGAAACCGCGAAGACGTCCCAGACGAGCGGGCTCCGGAAGTTCGGCCACAGCTCCATCGAGTTCGGATACGGGAAAAGCCAGAATGCGAGCCACGGTCGTCCGGTGTGAATGACCGGGAACATTCCGGCGCACATGACGGCGAAGATCGTCATGGCCTCGGCGAAGCGGTTGATCGACGTGCGCCAGTCCTGGTTGAGCAGCAGAAGGATGGCCGAGATCAGCGTTCCGGCGTGACCGATACCGATCCACCAGACGAAGTTGATGATCGCGAATGCCCAGCCGACCGGGTTGTTGACGCCCCAGATGCCGGTGCCGTTCATGAACAGCCACGTCACGGCCATCATGAGAACGTTCAGCAGCAGGAATCCGATGCCGAAACCGACCCACCAGCCGTCGGGATGCCTCTGCTGGAGGACGATGTCGCCGATGCCGGCGTTGACGCTCTCGAAGTCGTGGCCGGCTCCGATGACCGGCGGCGACCAGGAGACCTGATTGGCCTGCACCTTGTTCTGCATGGTGGACATCAGGCGTGGCTCCGTACTTCTTCTTCGACCGCAGGAAAGAGCGCTGTGATTTCCGGGTTCGGATTGAAGACATCGGCAAGGTACGACGTGCGCGGCTTGGTGCCGAGCTCGGCGAGCAGCGTGTAGTTGCGCGGGCTCGCCTTGAGGCGCGAGACCTGCGAGGTCTTGTTGTTGATGTCGCCGAAGACAATGGCGTCGGTCGGGCATGCCTGCGCGCACGCCGGCACGATCTCGCCGTCGCGCACGGCGCGGCCGTCACGACGTGCGGCGCTGCGCGTCAGCGCGATGCGCTGCACGCAGTACGTGCACTTCTCCATGACACCTCGGCTGCGCACCGTCACGTCCGGGTTGCGCTGCATCTTGAGCGTCTCGGTGTTCCAGTCGGTGTACAGCAGGAAGTTGAAGCGACGGACCTTGTACGGGCAGTTGTTCGCGCAGTACCGCGTGCCGACGCAGCGGTTGTAGACCATGTCGTTCAGGCCTTCGCTGCTGTGGTTGGTCGCGTTGACCGGACAGACCACTTCGCACGGGGCCTTCTCGCACTGCATGCACGGGACCGGCTGGTTGTGCAGCGACGGGGTCTCGAGATCGCCGCCGAAGTAACGGTCGACGCGGATCCAGTGCATCTCGCGGCCGCGCTCGCACTGGGCCTTTCCGACCACGGCGATGTTGTTCTCGGCCTGGCATGCGATCGTGCAGGTGTTGCAGCCGATGCAGGCGGCAAGATCGATCGTCATGCCCCACGCGTAACCGTCATAGCGCCAGTCGGCGTACATCGATTCGGTGGGATGGTGGTGATGCTCGCCGGCCGGATTCCTGCGGAACGATTCGATGTCGTCCTGGCGGAAAAGGTCGCGGCCTTCCATGCGGTGATGGGTCTGCGTGGTGACGAGCGACGCGACGCTGCCGGTCTTGCGCAGCGTGACGCCGGAAGCCGACCACGGATTCTTCGACGTGCGCAGCTGGTACGCGTTGAAGCCGACCGCCGTGCCGACGTGTCCGGCCAGCGCGCGTCCGTAACCGAGCTGCACCGAGACGGTATTCGGCGCCATGCCCGGCAGGATCCATACCGGCCCGTCGACCGAGGCTGCGCCGAGCCCGACCGAGACGACGTCGCCGTTGGCCAGATTCATTTTCGACGCGAGCGACGGCGCAACCAGCACCGCGTTGTCCCAGACCAGTCGCGACCACGGACGCGGAAGCTCCTGCAGCCAGCCGTTGTTCGCGAAACGGCCGTCGTGGACGCTCGGATCCGGACGGAACGCGATCTCCAGTCCGTCGGAGACAGTCACTGCCGGCAGCTGTGCGAGGTAGGTCCCGAGGTCCGAGCGCGGAGTCAGGCCGAGATCGGCGCGCTGCGTGGCCGGTACGAAGCCGTCGTGCACGGACCGGTTCCAGAAGGTTTCGAAATCGCCGCCGCTCATCGACTGTTTCCAGTGCTCGACGATGCGGTCGTGGTCGCTCTTGCCGGCTTCCCCGGCGAACAGCCCCACGACTTCGAGCGCGGTGCGTCCGGAATACAGAGGCTCGATCAGCGGCTGCTGGATCGTCACCGTTCCGTCCCACGTGCGAAGGTCGCCCCAGCTCTCGAGATAGTGAGATGCCGGAAGATGCCAGAGACAGACGCGCGAGGTTTCGTCGTTGTACGCCGAAAGATGCACGGTCGTCGGCACCTTCGTCAGCGCGCCGGCAAAATCGAGATCGGCCGGAGCGTCGTACACCGGATTGCCGCCGAGGATGATGAGCGCCTCGACCTTGCCGGCCTGCATCTCGGTGACGAGCGCCGCGAGGCCGTCGGCCGGAGCGGGAGCCATCTCTTCGGCCGGCTCGGTATAGAGCACCGTGCGGCCGGCATTGCCGAGCTTGTTGTTGATCGTGTGGCAGAGCGCGTGCACGGCAGGATCCTGCGATGCACCGGCCAGAACGAGGCCGGTTCCCTTGTGCGCGGTCAGATCCTTGGCGACGGCCTTGATCCAGGCCTCCGCGTTCGCGTCGAAGCCTTTCGGACGTGCGACGTCGAGGCCGAGCTCGGCAGCCAGCATGCGGATCGCCGCCGTCACGTGCGACGGCGACAGCGGCAGGCGATGGTCGGCTTTTCCGCCGGTGACCGTCGGCGTCGATTCGACGACGTAAAGCCGGTTCATCTTGAGCGACTTGTCGTCGACCTTGCGGCGCGAGATGAAGTCCTTCGCGTAACGGATCTGCCCGGCGCCTTCGGCGAGGAAATCGCCGTCGAAGGAGACGACGACGTCCGCCGTGCGGAAGTCGTAGCGCGCGTCGACGATGCGGCCGAACGCGAGGTCGGAGCCTTCGCGCTCGTTCTCGCGGCCGATCGGCTCCCACTGGTGCCAGTGCGCCTGCGGAAGCGCCGTCAGCACTTTCTTCATGGTCGCGGCGAACGTGGGCGAGATCGACGGCTCGGTCAGGAAACGAAGCCCCGCACCCTGCGTGGCCTTCTGCTTTTCGACCAGCGCAGCGACGTCGCTCGCGAAATTCTCCCACGGCAGGCTCTGGCCTGCGCGCACGATCGCCTGCGAACGGTCGGGATCATACAGATCGAGCACGCTCGCCTGCATCTGCACGTTGGTGCTACCGAGGCTCGCGGGATGCTCGGGGTTTCCCTCGATCTTGGTCGGCCTTCCCATGTGGCTCTCGACGAGCACGGGAAATGCCGAGCGGCCGACCGAATAGGCGGTCGCGTAGTAGAGAGGCTGGCCGGGCAGCAGCTCTTCCGGCTGCTTGACGTAAGGGAGAATCTTCTCGAGCGGCTGCTTGGTGCAGGCGGCAAGGCCCGACATCGCCAGCGATGCGCCCATCAGCTTGAGGAACTGGCGGCGATCGAGACTGGAGGTCAGCGAATCGACGGCGGCCGGAAACTCCGCGTGCAGGTAGTCGCGGAACTCTTGCGTGTCGGCCACTTCCTCGAGGCTCTGCCAGAACGTGCGACCGGTCTGATTGCGCAGCTTCTCGCGAAGTTCCGAGAGATCGTACTCGGGTGCTGTGGGGTCGAAACCCATCGTATTCCCTTTGGCCCTATGGCTGGATTAGCGGCTGTCAGCGGTGACACGTCGAGCAGTCGGTGCGCGGCTCGACGTGATATTCTTTGACCAGCTTCGCTCCGATCTCCTGCTGGCTCATTTTCTCGCCGTTCTCGTCATGCTCGTCCTCGGCCCGCCACGTGGTGTCGAACAGCTTGGCTTTCGGACGGATGGCGCTTGCCGGATTGCGATGACAGTCGAGGCACCATCCCATCGTCAGGGGCGCCACCGAATACGTCAGGTTCATCTTCGTGACGTCGCCGTGGCAGCTCGCGCACCCGACGCCTTTGGCGAGATGGGCCGCGTGATTGAAGTAGACGAAATCGGGAAGATCGTGGACGCGCGTCCACTCGAGCGACTCGCCGGTGCGGAAGCTCGAGCGCACCGGCTCGAGAATCGGCGCGTCCTTCCACATCTGCGAATGGCAGTTCATGCAGACCTGCGTCGGCGGGATGCCCGCGAACGTCGATTTCTCGACCGACAGGTGGCAGTAGCGGCAGTCGATCCCGAGCTCGCCGTTGTGGTGCTTGTGGCTGAACTGGACCGGCTGCTCGAGCGCCTCCCGGTTGCGCGTGACGAGCTCCAGCGAGTTGAACTCGTAGAGCCCCGCGAAGGCGACGCCGCCCAGCAGGCCAACGGTGGCGAGAACTACACGGAAGTAGGTATTGCTGCTCGGCTTGAAGACCTGGGCCATGGGATCCGCAAAATCTCCGACCGTTGGGGGTAACGCAAAACGTTACCTTAATCTGCCTGCGAAGCTCTTGAAGCGATTCTAATTCCAGCAGACCTGATTCCGAGATCGGGCTTCCGGTCTTCTGTGCTGGTGAGCGCGAACGCGCCTCCATAGAGAGTTCACGCTTTCCGGTCGAACGCTTCGCGCACAATTGTTCGTTCGGATCCGCAGACGTCGGTTGGATGTCGGCCAAACCCGCAGCGCCCGGCGCGTGCGTGCTCAGGTCGGGACCCGATTCGGACCGAATGTCGTCCGCGGGCTCACTTCCACGCTGGCTGATCCGGCTGCCGGACAGCTATGGTGACGCCGATTCGCCGGTTCGCCGGGTTCCGAGGGGGCATCTTTCATGTCGGTCTTTACAGCCAGTGCGGGAAAACCGCGACGCGTCCACGTTTCCGCCGAAAAGCGCGAACCCCGCGGTTTTTCTGGGTTTTTTCTGGGCCGCAGCGCGCTTTTGGTGGCCTCGGCGATGCTTTTCACCGGATTTGGCGGCCTTTCGGCCACGCAGGCCGCGGCGGCGATCCTCTCTGTTCCGGCCGGCTTCGCGACGATCCAGGCTGCGGTCAACGCGGCGGGCCCTGGCGATACGGTCGAAGTCTCGACCGGCACGTACCATGAATTCGTCAGCTTTCCGGCCAGCGGCACGGCGGGAAATCCGATCACGCTGGCGGCCAAAGCCGGAAACACCCCTGTCATTGATGGAACCGGCCTGGCGACGAGCGACCTCGACGGCCTCGTCTACATCGAGAACCGCTCGTACATCACCATCTCCGGCATGGAGATCGCCAACCTTTCGGCCTCGAACCCGAGCCACTTCCCGGCCGGAATCTGGGTGCGCGGCACGTCGCACCACATCCAGCTGCTCGGCAACACGGTCCATCACATCGAGAACGCCGGCTGCGCGAGCTGCGGGGCCCACGGCATCGCCGTCTACGGAACCAGCGGCACGAGCTCGCTGCACGACGTGACCATCGACGGCAACGAGGTGCGCAACTGCATCCTCGGCTGGAGCGAGTCGATGGTCGTCAACGGCAACGTCGAAGACTTCACGATCACGAACAACGTGGTCCACGACAACAACAACATCGGCATCGTCGCGATCGGGTTCGAAGGCGAGTGCGTCGGCTGCAGCGATGCGCTCGACCAGGCACGCGACGGCGTCATCGCCGATAACCTCGTCTACAACATCGATTCGCAGGGTAATCCGTCTTACGGAAACGAACGGTCGGCCAACGGCATTTACGTGGACGGCGGCGCGCGCATCGTGATCGAGCGCAACATCGTGCACGACAGCAACATCGGCATCGAGCTTGCGAGCGAACATGGAGGCAAGGCGACGAGCGACGTCACCGTGCGCAGCAATTTCGTCTACCGCTCGCAGACGATCGGCATGTCGATCGGCGGCTACGACAAGCAGCGCGGCAGCACCGAGAACTGCCGGATCGTGCACAACACGCTCTACGACAACGACACCGACCACTCCGGCGGCGGCGAGCTGCTGATGCAGTACGACACGCAGGGCAACGTGATCGAGAACAATATCATCTACGCGAATTCGCAGAACCAGTTCATCGCCAACGAGTTCACGCTGAATTCGGGCAACACGATCGATCACAACATCTACTACAGCACAGCGGGTGCCGCGGGTTCGTTCTGGGTCTGGAAGACCACGCCGTACGACGGCTTCGCGGCGTGGAAGGCGGGAAGCGGCAACGATGCGAGCTCGCTGTTCACCGATCCCATGCTGGTGAGCCCGGCTGCCGGAAACCTGCATGTCAGCGCCGGCTCGCCGGCAATCGGCGCAGCGGTTGCACTCGCCGGCGGCGCGGCCGGCACGCTCGACATCGACAGCACGGCGCGGGTTTCCGGAGGCGCGGCCGAAATCGGCGCCGACGAGCTCGCATGCGGCAACAACGTGACCGAAGGCGACGAGGAATGCGACGACGGCAATTCGACGAGCGGCGACGGATGCGACGCCAACTGCACGAACACAGCATGCGGCAACGGCATCGCGACCCTCGGTGAAAGTTGCGACGACGGGAATCTCGCGGCCGGCGACTGCTGCAACGCCGCGTGCCAGTTCGAGAGTGCGGGATCGTCGTGCGACGACGGTGAGGTCTGCACGTTCGGTGACGAGTGCAACGGCGCCGGCGTCTGTGCAGGCACGGCCGAGCTCGAGCCCTCGTGCCTGACGCCGGATCCGGCAACCGGCGGCTCGCGTCTGAAGCTGCGCGGCGAAGGAACTTCGGCCGACCGCCTTTCGTGGGCGTGGGGCAAAGGAGACGCGATCGACCTCGGTACGCTCGGCGACCCGACGGCGACCGACGACTATGCATTCTGCGTGTTCGTCAATGACGGCGTGACGCCTTCGCTGCTGATGAGCGCACTCGCGCCTGCCGGCTCATCGTGGGCCTTTACTTCGAGCTCGCTCAAGTTCGCGAGCTCGAGCCTCGCGCCTGACGGCCTCAAGCAGATCCTCTTCAAGGCCGGCGATGCGGGCCGCGGCAAGATCAAGCTCAAGGGCCAGGGCAGCGCGCTTGGTCTTTCGAGCCTCGGGTTCGGACCGATGGCGACGGTGTCCGCCGAGCTGCGCAACGTCGCGACCGGCGAGTGCTACGGCGCGACCTATGCGTCGCCGTTCCGCACCGACGAGCCGACGCGCTTCGACGACAAGACCGACTGAGCCGTGCCCTGGTGCGTGACCCAACGCTAGCGGGCGGGACAGCCTTCAGGGCACGACGCACGGCAGACAAAGCTGCGACTGCTTGACGAGCGTGACTTCGGTTGGTCCACCAGAGCTTGGACCCTGGAGAGCGAGCGAGTGAACGGCAGACCCCGCCGTCTTCGGATCGCACTTCGATTTGAAACAACACGTCGTGCCGGCTGCGACATGTGCCGCATCGCCGTTGATCGCTGCCGGGATGCAGACGGACGCCAGCTTGCCGATTTCGCACGTTGCGGTCGGTACTCCGGAAGTCGAGGAACCGGAGTCCACGCTGCTGAAAATCGGAACGATCGCAGACGAAGCACCGGTTTTGACCTTGTAGCAGTTGTACTCCTGCGCCGAAGCCGGTGCTGCAATGGCCAGCAGCCCGAGCGCCCACAAAGAGATCGACAGCGTAGTGTTATGTTTCATGGAACCGGCTTACCATCTTGCCACCCACGAAAGATAGTCGAACGTACCAGATAGAGCGCACCGGCGGATCTTTCGCAGCTCACGCGTACGCCAACCGTTGAAGCCGCAGCGAATCCGGGAGCGTGGCGGCGTCCCGCCTGGACCGAGAGTTTTACGGGGATTGAGGTTGGCGACCCGCACGACTCGCGACGCTGGCCGGTTCCCGCTACACGCCGGTTCGTGAGCGTCGATCCTCTCGCCGGAAAACCCGCGCCGCGAAACATCCTCGTGCATGTTCCGCGGCTCGTCGCTTCGTATTACTCACTGACGCCTGATCCTGCCGAGCCGTCCCATCGCGTCGCGTTCGGGACGTCGGGTCATCGAGGATCGGCGCTGCGCCATTCGTTCAACGAAGCGCACATCCTTGCGATCGCGCAGGCGGTCTGCGAGCTGCGCGCCGGCGAAAATACGACCGGCCCGTGTTACGTCGGCGTCGACACGCATGCGCTGTCGGATCCCGCGTTCATCACGACGCTCGAGGTGTTCGCGGCCAACGGCGTCGAGACCATCATCCAGGACGGATTCGGCGCAACGCCGACGCCCGTGATCTCGCACGCGATTCTGTCGCACAATCGCGGGCGTAAAGACGGCCTGGCCGACGGCGTCGTGATCACGCCGTCGCACAATCCGCCCGAGGACGGCGGCTTCAAGTACAACCCGCCGTCGGGCGGACCGGCCGACACGGACATCACCAGGCGGATCGAAGACCGCGCCAACCAGCTGATTCGCGAGAATCTCTCCGGCGTGCGGCGCGTACCGTTCAGCCGGGCACTCGCGTCGGCGTGCGTGCACCGCCACGACTACATCACGCCGTACGTCGGCGATCTCGGTAGCGTGCTCGAGCTCGAGCCGATCGCCGCGGCGAAGATCCGGATCGGCGTCGATCCGCTCGGCGGATCCAACATCGACTACTGGGATCCGATCGCGTCGCGCTACGGCCTCGACCTCGAAGTCGTCAACCGCGTCGTCGATCCCACATTCGCGTTCATGCCCGTCGACAAGGACGGCAAGATCCGCATGGACTGTTCGTCGCCTTACGCGATGGCGAACCTCGTCGCACTCCGGAACGATTTCCGGATCGCGTTCGGCAACGACGCCGACTCGGACCGCCACGGCATCGTCACGCCCGGCGGCGGGCTGATGAATCCGAACCACTACCTCGCCGTTGCCATCGAGTATCTGTTTTCGCGCCGCTCGGGCTGGAAGCCCGATACCGCGATCGGCAAGACGCTCGTCTCGTCTTCGATGATCGACCGCGTCGCAGCGGATCTCGGACGCCGGCTCATCGAGGTTCCGGTGGGATTCAAGTGGTTCGTGCCGGGTCTTCTCGACGGATCGTGCGGTTTCGGCGGCGAGGAAAGCGCCGGGGCTTCGTTCCTGCGCCGCGACGGCACGGTGTGGACCACCGACAAGGACGGAATCCTGCTCGATCTGCTCGCGGCGGAGATCACGGCAACGACGGAGCGCGATCCGTCCGAGCACTACCGTGCGCTGGAACAGAAATTCGGCTCGCCGGTCTACGAGCGCATCGATGCGCCGGTTTCACCGGAAGGAAAAAAGAAACTCGCCGCGCTCTCGCCGGACTCGGTCAAAGCCACGACGCTTGCCGGCGAGCCCATCGAAGCACGGCTTACGCGTGCGCCAGGCAACGACGCGCCGATCGGCGGCCTCAAGGTTACCGCGAAGAGCGGATGGTTCGCGGCGCGGCCGTCGGGAACCGAAGACGTCTACAAGATCTATGCGGAAAGTTTCGTCGGCGGCGAGCATCTGAAGCGCATCCAGGAGGAAGCGGCGGCAATCGTAGCGGCCGCGCTCGCGTAAGCGGCGGCTGTTCAGGCGATTCGCGATTTCCAGAGCAGAAACGGCCTTTCGATGAACCGGTACGTAAAGTGGGAGATCGACAGGCACAGGCCGGTCGCTGCGAACCCGACCACGACCGTCACTGCGTTCCAGCCCGTATTCCAGCGGAGCCCGAGCCTGGTCATGACGTCGAAGAACGTCGTGATCAGCGGTACGTGCCACATGTAGATCGAGTACGAGCAGATCCCGAGCCACTGCAGAGCGGGGTTTCGAAGCATCGTTCTCGCACGCGTCGGCGTCATCAGCACCGCGGCCAGGATCGCGGCCCACAGAATCGCTTCGGCGACATGCCAGCACTGCCACGGCGGCACCTCGGCGTCCCAATGGAAGGTGGACACTTTCCATTGCAGCAGTCGTCCCAGCAAAACGACGAGAACGACTACGCCAAGGTCTGCACCCCAGCGGCGAACCCACGCGGAGTTGCCGAGCATGGAGACCAGCCGCGGACCGTAAAAGAGATGAACGGCCGCAACGGCGATGCCTGCGAGGAACGCCGAGCCGCGACCGAACACCGTGAGCTCGAGCGTGAGCTCACCAGCGAGCGAGTGCATGGTCCAGGCATACGTCAGATAGCCCACGTACGCTGCCGCGTATGCGGAGAGCACGCCGAGCGCGGCGATCCTGCCGCCGCGCGTGCGGACGAACAGAGGAAGGAGCGGCAGCAGCAGGTAGAACTGCACCTCCGTCGCGAGGCTCCACCACACCGCACTGTACGCACCCAGGTCCTCGGTCCATCCGGCGACCGACTGCAGGAAAGCGAGATAGGGCACAGCGTGCCAGAGGTCGCCGGCGGTCGTCGCTGTCATCACGGTGCCGACGACCACCGCCACGTAATAGAGCGGGAGGATGCGCAATGCGCGGCGTCCGGCGTAGCGGGCGACGCTGACGGGTCGGCCTCCAACGGCCTCCGCCAGAAACGGCAGCGAAAGCAGGAAGCCGCTCAGCACGAAGAACAGAGTTACTCCGGTGTGGCCGGCGCGGATGAAGGCGAGCCATTGCGGGACCTCTCGAAGCTGCGGGTCGGTCTGTTCGGGAGCGACGAAGGCGTCGAGGTGAAACGCATACACGAGCGCGATCGCGATCCCGCGCAAGGATTCGAGCTCGGGAACATACGAACGGTCCGAAGACAGTCCGATGGCCGTGTGCTCCACCGATCCTTCGTCCGGCAACATCCGCAGATCCAAGCCCCGGAGGACAATGCTGGAAAAAGGAACCTGCGTAAAGGCCCGGTGCAGTTTGACCGTGTGTACACCGCCCCGTACTCCATCGCCGTTGCATCGTTCGACGTTCACGGAATGGTTGCTGATGCTCGCTGCCGTGGGTGCTGCGGGCCTCGTCTACTATCCAGTCGTCAATATCTGGTTCTTCTCCGATGACTTCGTTCATCTGATCCAGATCATCGAGCACAGCTTCTTCCATTTCATCATGTCGCTGTTCGGCGGCCACATGTACATCACGCGCAACGTCGTCTTCTGGCTGAGCTGGCACGCGTTCGGACTCAATCCCGTACCTTACTACGTGATGGCGCTTGCGACGCATCTGCTCAATACGTGGCTGCTCTTCCGGCTGGTGCGCGCTTCTACGGACGACGCTGTGCTCGCATGCCTCGGTGCGGCCGCATTCGGGACCGCGCCGGCCTGCGTGGGCACGATCGGATGGTATTCGGTCTACGGCCACGCATTGGCGACGACGATCCTTCTCGTCGTGCTGCTGGATCTCTTCCGGCTCGAAAAGCAGCAGAGGCCGCCTTCCGCCGGACGGATTTCGTTATGGGCCGCGCTGCTGCTGGTCGGCACCACGTGCTTCGGAGTCGGGATCGGAATCGCGCTCGCTTTTCCCGTCGCCGCGTATCTCGTCGCTCCCGCGTCGTATTCCGACCGGCGCGGCCGCTGGGTCCTCGCGCTGCTTCCCGTCGCTGTTCTCGCTCTGTACTGGACCTGCCGTCAGATCAGCAGCTCACTCGAGCCGCTGCGAATGGAAGAGGTCCTCATCTACGAACAGGGATTCAGCAAGTTGCTTCCGATCGTGGTGATGACCGGGCATCTGCTCAAGACCGGCATCGCCCAGCTGTTGCCCGGCTTCCGCTTTCCCGCGACGGAGCATTTTACTTTCGCCGTCACGTGCTGGTCGATCGCCGTCACGACGGCGTTCGCGCTCGCCTCGGGCCGCGTGCGGCGGCAGATCCTCGCGCTGCTCGCGATTGCTGCAGGCGCGTATGGCATCATTGCGGTCGGTCGCGCGAATATAAGGCTCGAGCACTATCCGATCGCTTCAGCCGCCATGGCGCTCCGTTACCATTACGCCGGTCTGGTACCGCTGGTGGTCGTCAGCTGCATCGCGTTGCAATGGATCACCCGACGCCTTCCGCATGCTGAGGCGATGCGCTGGACGCTTCTCGGAGCATGGTTCGTCATCGCGGGAACAGGTTCTTTCCGCTCCGACTGGCGCATCGACGAGCATCCGGAGTGCCGCAGCTGGTTCGTTTCGACGCTCGCAGACGTCGAGCACAGCATCGATTCGGCGCCGCCCGGCGGCGACGTCGTGATAACCAATCAGCATCCGCACCCAGGCTGTATTGGCCTCGTGCTGCGGCCGTCGGACTTTCCAGGCAGCGTCGCCGTTTTCGAGCTGGCGCACGACGAGGACGTGGTCCGCGGACACCACGTCCGCTTCGTCGAACCGGATCTCGACTTCTCGATCCGCATTGCAGCAGATCGCTATCCGCGCATCGACCGGTTGCTGGGATTTTCTGCCGCGGCGCCGTGATCCCGGCGAATCACCGCCGGTTGATTTCGATCGGCTGGTCGAGCTCTGCAACGATCCGTCGCAGCAACTCCCGAGCCGCAGGGCTGGCGAGCGTTTTTTCGACCGCCGGCCACAGCAGCTCCGCCCACGGCTCGACGAGACCGTCGCCGGTCGCACCGATGCTCGCAAGCCATTCGCCCACCGTCTGGTCGCCGTGTTCGTCGACGAATGCCTGCGCGGCGTCGCGAATCCTCGCAGCGAGACGGTCATTGGCAACCAGCGCCAGCAGGATCTCCTCGATCGCAACACCGACATCGGCAGCGGCGGCGGCGTCGACGCGTGCCAGCAGCTCGGCGAGCGACTGCGTGTAGAGGAAGATCACCAGATTCTTGCGAAGCTGGATGAACTTGGGATCGGCCGACTTCGCGAGGAAGACCTCGGCGAGCTGGCCGGTGGCGCGCTTGGAAAACGGTGCGAGGAACTTGCGGATCTCCGGCTCGAGGCGGCGCTCGAACTCGCTGCGCAGCGCTTCCATCGAGGCCAGGATCACGCTGCCGCCGATCGGCATGCGTTTCAGAAACGACGGAAGGCCCCAGTCGGCGAAGAATGGATTGACGGACGTGTTGAACTGCGTGAGGCCGTCGTAGAGCGTGTCGTAGATCGCGTCCTGTACGGCCTGCTGCTCGAAGAGCTTGCGCACCAGCGCTTCCGGGATGAGGTCGCGACGCTCGAGCAGCATGTCGATCGCACGGCGCGCCATCTCGGGCACGTAGTCGCCGAGCGCGGTCTCGTCCTTCTTGAGCAGTGCGACGAGGTCGGAATGAAGGTCTCGAAGCAGCGGGCCAAAAAGGTCGCGAACGCTCTCCGGCGTTGCGACCGATCTCAGTCCGGCCGCGATGTCGTCCGGGCGAATCGTGTCGCGGATCGGCTTCGACAGCGCGCGGTCCCAGGTTTCACGGCAGAGCCGGAGCCACTCGTCCCGGGTTGAAATCGAAGCGAGCTGCTCGTCGATGAGTGCGAGCGAATGATCGGATGTCGCATCCGGGGATCGGCTGGGCGCGGACATGGGCGGACCTGATAGCACGGGCCGCCCGCATGAAAACCGAGCCCGCGCGCAGGCGGGGAGTTTTGAGGACAGGTACGATTTCGCAGAGTTACGAAATTGTACCTGTCCCCTTTATTCCGTCAGGCCGCTGCGCCTTCGTTTTCGGTGCGGTTTGCGCCCATCGCGGCGAGCACCATGTCGACGAGATGCGCCGGGGCCTTGCTCGGCGCGCCGCAGTCGAACGGCGGCTGCGGGTCGTACTCGATCGCGAGCTGGATGGCCTTCGCATAGTCGTCGCCGCATTCGGCGGCGAGCAGCGTAAGACCCATGTCGATGCCCGCCGACACGCCGGCGCCGGTGATGACTTTTCCCTGACGCACGACGCGCTTCTCCGTGTAGCGCGCGCCGAACGACTCGAGCCTCGCGACGCGCGACCAGTGGGTCGTCGCTTCGAGACCTTTGAGGATTCCGGCCGCACCGAGGATCAGCGATCCGGTGCAGACCGACGTCGTCCACTTCGTCGTCTCGTGTGCGCGGCGGACCCAGTCCAGCGTTTCCGCGTCCTCGATCGCCGCTTCGTCGCCGGGGCCGCCGGGAATCAGCAGGATGTCGGGCTTCGATACGTCGCGCAGCGCCGCTTCGGCAACGACGCTCAGCATGCCGGTGTCGGTCGTGACCGGCCCCGCGTTCTTCGCAATGAAGCGCAGGCGTGCGCCGGGAATGCGGCTGATGATCTCGTACGGGCCGATGCAGTCGAGCGCAGTGAAACGGTCATACAGCAGAATCGTGATTTCCATGTTCCCTCTCCGTCCGGAACCGGGCGCGGTATGCGCTCGGGTTGATGGCGAGGCCGCGCAGGAACGCGCGCCTCATCGTCTCGGCCGTGCCGAATCCGCACGATTCGGCGATCTGGTCGACGCCGCTCGTCGTGTCCTCGAGCCGCCGCCGGGCGGCTCCGAGGCGCACCTGTTCGACGAAACGTGCAGGCGTCATTCCGGTTTCGCGCGCGAACGCGCGCGCAAAGTTGCGCGGGCTCATGCCGGCCCGCCGGGCGAGCAGCTCGACCCGCAGGTCCTCGTCGGGATGATCGACGATCCACGTCTGCAGGTCGCGAAGCGGCTCGCGCTCGGCGAGCTGCGACGCAAGCTGCGCGCTGAACTGCGACTGGCCGCCCGGCCGCTTGAGGAAGATCACCATCATGCGTGCCGCAGCCAGCGCGAGATGACGGCCGTGATCCTCCTCGACCATCGCGAGCGCGAGATCCATGCCGGCGGTGACGCCGGCCGACGTCCACACGTTTTCGTCGCGCACGAAGATCGAATCGGGCTCGATGCGGATGTCGGGGTTCTCCGCCGCCAGCACGTCGCAGAATCTCCAGTGCGTCGTCGCGCGGCGCCCCTTGAGAAGGCCCGCCGCCGCAAGCACCCGCGCTCCCGTGCAGACCGAAGCGACCCGCCGCGACGTCGCCGCGGTGCGCTCGAGCCACGACATGTAGCGCGGGCGATGCATCGTGACGCTGACTCCGTCGCCGCCCGGAACGATCACCGTGTCGACCGGCCCGCGAAACGAACGGAGGCTCCGTGCAGCGAGGATCTGCAGACCGGATTCCATCCGAAGCGGCCCGGAGTGCTCGGCGACGATCTCGACGCGATATGCGGGCTGGCCCGGCGCCATGCCTTCGCCGCGGTAGGCCAGGATGCGCGAAGCCACCGAGAAGACTTCGAGGGGACCGACGACGTCGATCATTTCGGCGCCGTCGAAGGCAGCCATGACGATTCGCCGGGGTTCGATGGCAGGAGGGGTCATGGGGCCGGAGTATGGTCTGCCGGCCGGATGGCCGCAATGTCATAGACCCCTCGGATCCGGCCATCGGGTGGCGGCCCGGGCGTCAGTGGCGCTTCATCTTCTCGAGCTCGGACCGGTACTTCTCGCACGGATCCGTGTCGTCGGTGCGCGGCGTGAACAGCACGAAGTCGAACGGAAGGGTCGCCGCGTGAAACGCGGCAGCGTAATCCGCCGGCGAGGTGGCGTCGGGCATGACCTCGACGAACGCCACCGAAACGATGCGGCGGTCGGGCTGCTTCTGACGCAGCGTCAGCGGGACGCCGGAGTCCTTACGTGCGTGCGCGAATCCGCAGACGAGCACCGCTCCCGGACGAACGACTGGTGACGTCGTGCCGCTCGCGTGCGCAGCCGGCTCTTCGTAGCCACGCACGCGCGCAGCCGACGCTTCGAATCCGCGCGCAAGCGCAGCCGCCATTTCCGCATCGCGCCGGCGCTGCGCTTCGATCATCATCGAAACCATCGCCGGCTGCGCGTAGCCGCAGTGCGATTCCTCGACCTCTGCCGCCATCGAATGCCGTGCGACATCCGGCAGCGGAACCAGCGCTGGATCGGCCGGATCGAGCGCGTGCGGATCGGAGAACATCGCGTGGAGCTTTGCGCGCGAGAGGTTCGCGGCGAGGATCGGCAGTCGCGCGGCGAGCGCGGTTTCGAAGATCGGCCGGTACAGATCGAACCGGGGCCATCCACTTTTGTCCCACGCCACCGCGGCGGCGGTCGCGCTCGCCTGCGCAGCCGGAGGTGCGCCGGCGGAGTCCGCAAGCGCGCGATCGACTGCGGCCTGATTTTCCAGATCGAGTTGCTCGAATGCGACCGCCGGCCTGCGACCGGACGCAACGAGGTCCGTGATGATCCCGGCCTGCAGGCGATGATGGTCGGCGTTGTCGTGCTGCTCGCCGAGCAGAACGAAATCCGCGGAAATCGCGGCCTCGATGAGCGTTTTGCGCGGAACCATGCGCCCGCGCGCGACGTCGAAAATCTGCCCGACGAGCACGTGATCGCGGGCAACCGGCGAAACCCACGTGCGCTGCGACGCGGACGTGGAACACGAAGTCGCCCCGAACAGGGCTGCGATCGCGATCATGACGCGTAACGTCGATGGCCTGCGGCGAATGCTCGTGCCAACCTTCCAGCGATGACTTCGAGTGCACTGCGTGTCGCGAAAGATCCGTCTACGGGTCCGGTTGCGAACGAGTCCGCGATTGCGGACGACATCAAGAAACCCGAATCGACCGGCGTCGCGAATCCGGCGCCGGCATCGCAGCCGCATCACGTCGTGATCATCGGCGGAGGTTTCGGCGGGCTGGCTGCCGCGCGCGGGCTCGCCAACAAGGACGGCGTTCACGTTACGTTGATCGACAAGCGCAACTTTCATCTGTTCCAGCCTCTCCTCTACCAGGTGGGGACGGGCTCGCTTTCGCCGGGCGACGTCGCCGCACCACTGCGCGAGATCCTGCGCAAAGGGAAGAACGTGACCGTCCTTCTCGGCAACGTCACCGCGATCGATGTCGCAACTCGAACCGTCGCGCTCGGCGACGCGATGTCGGCGTCGTCGGACCACAGCGTACCGTACGATACGCTGATCGTCGCCGCAGGCCTCGTCAGCAACTACTTCGGCAAGGACGAATGGGAGCGCTATGCCCCCGGGCTCAAATCCGTCGAGGACGCGACCGAAGTCCGCTCGCGCCTCCTGCTCGCCTTCGAGGAGGCCGAGCGCACTTCCGACCCCGTCAAGCGCCGGCGCCTGCTCACGTTCGTGATCGTCGGCGCCGGTCCGACCGGCGTCGAGATGGCCGGCGCGATCTCGGAAATCGCCGCCGACACGCTTCCGACCGAGTTCAAGCGCATCGCGCACGAGGAGATCCGCGTGGTGCTCGTCGATGCCGGACCGCGCGTGCTCGCGGCGTTTCACGAGAAGCTCTCGAGCGCCGCGCTTCGCGACCTGACGAAGATGGGCGTCGAAGTCCGCACGTCGACGATGGTCAAGGCGCTCGATGCAACCGGAGTGCTGGTTGAGCACGCCGGCATGGGCGGCGCGCCCGCGGTCAGTCAGCGCATCGACGCGCACGTGATCGTCTGGGCCGCCGGTGTTCGCGGCACGAAGCTCGCCGCCGATCTCGCGGCACAATCGGGAGCCGTGCTCACGCGCCAGTGCACGATCGAGGTCCACAAGGATCTGACGATCGCCGGTCACCCGGAGATTCTCGTGATCGGCGACGCCGCGAGTTTCCGTGAGGGTCTGGAGCGCCCGCTGCCGGGCGTCGCGCAGGTGGCCATCCAGCAGGGCGACTACGCCGCGCAATCGATTGTTGCGAAGCTCGCGGGAAAGGAAGTTCGCGGGTTCGAGTACGTCGACCGCGGCTCGATGGCGACGATCGGACGCGCGAAGGCGGTCGCCGATCTCAATTTCGTCAAGCTGACGGGCTTCGTCGCGTGGCTCGCGTGGCTGTTCGTGCACCTGCTCGCGCTCGTCGGCTACGAAAATCGCGTGCTCGTGCTGACGCAGTGGGCATGGTTCTACGTATGGAGGCGTCGCAGCGCCCGGCTGATCACGGCCTGGCAGCTCGACGAGAAGACGCCAACCAGTTTCGATCTCGCGTAGCAGCCTCGCCCGGACCGTGCGATTGCAAAGGTCGCGTCGCGAACCGTGCTGCTTCGGCGCCTCAGGGTTTCAGCGCACGCGCTCCAGATACTGACCCGTCGTCGTATCGATGCGGATCTTCTCGCCCTGTTTGACGAAGGCCGGAACGTTGACGACGAGGCCCGTCTCGAGCGTGGCGGGTTTCGGGCTGTTGGCGGCCGTTGCGCCGCGCATTTCGGGCGGTGTCTCGATGACTCTCAGCTCGATGATCGGCGCCGGCGTGATGCCGATCGGCTTTCCTTCGTAGGTCTCGACCTCGATCTCGGTGCCGTCGATCAGGTAGTAGACGTTGTCGCCGAGGGCTTCGGCATCGAGCGTGATCTGCTCGTAATCCTCGGTGTTCATGAAGTGGTATTCGTCGCCCTCTTTGTAGAGGTACTGCATCTTGTGCTGCTCGAGCGACACGCGTTCGACCGATTCGGTCGAGCTGAAGCGGACCTCGGTCGCGAGCCCGGTCAGAAGGTTGCGAATGCGAGCCTGCACGAACGCGCGCAGGTTGCCCGGCGTACGGTGCTGGAACTCGAGCACGCGATGCGGCGCACCGTTGTAGTTGATGACAATGCCGCGACGGATTTCGCTCGCGTTCATGCGTAGTCCCTCCTTCCTGACCGCGTTCGCGTCTGGACAGCAGTTGCCGGGGAAATTACGAGGCTTCCGGCCCCGGCAAAGATTCGGGACCATACACGAGCGCGGCTTTTGGCGGAAACGCTTGCGCGGCCGACGCGTCGGGCGACGCGACCACGCGACGAACCGTGCATCGCCGCCGAAGGATTCGAGATCGCGAGGGATCGGGTTAGAGTCGGCCGCCCGTCAGGTCCCATTCAGGAGGCAAGTCGTTGCAGGAATCTCCGATCGAGCTGCATCAGTTCTCGCATTCGCACTTCAACGAAAAGGCGCGCTGGGCGCTCGACTACAAGAACGTGCCGCACGTCCGCATCTGTTACCTGCCGGGCCCGCACCTGCCTTTGATCCGACGCATGACGGGCCAGAACCAGACTCCGGTGCTCGGCATCGACGGCCGGTTCATCTCCGGTTCGACGACGATCCTCGAGACCCTCGAGCAGCGCTTTCCGGCGCCGGCGCTCTATCCGTCCGATCCGGACGCGAGGGCCGAGGCGGTGTCCCTCATCGACCGGTTCGACCGCGAGCTCGGTCCGGAGCTGCGCCGCGCGGTCTTCGATACGACGATCGACGACGCCGGATACGCGGTCGCGACGTTCGCGTCGGAAAAAGCGGCCTGGAAGCAGCGGCTCTACTACGCCGCGTTCCCACTGGTGCGCGTGGCGATGACGAAATCGATGAACATCACGCCCGAGACCGGACGCCGCTCGAAGGAGCGGGTAGACGAGCTTCTCGATTTCCTCGCCGGCAAAGTCGCCGCTACCGGCTATCTCGTCGGCGATACGTTCAGCGTGGCGGACCTGACATGCGCCGCGCTTCTGGCGCCGGGCGCATTCGTCGAGCATCCCGACATGAAGGAGCCCGAGCCGCGTCCGCCGCGATACTCGCGGCTTTGTGCAGAGTGGGCGGCGCATCCGGCCATGCAGTGGGTGCTCGAGATCTACCGGAAACATCGGCCGCCGCGGCGCGGGGTCGTCATCGCGTAGATGCGGAGCAAGCCTTCCCAGCGGCTCGTCATGGCAGCACACGGTGCGCTTCATGCCCTGGCGGTGTGGCTGCTCGTGCACAACTGGCCGGCCGACCAGGTTTGGGCCATGCGGTTTTTCGCAATGGTCACGTTCGCCGTGACGAGCGGCGTCGTCGTCCACATGGCACGATGCGAAACCGGAAAGGCCCGGCTGATCCTGTCGAGCACCGCAATCGGCCTGGTCTTCGCGGCGCTCGCGTGGCGAATCGCATCGCTGCAGCCGCCCGAGAAAGCTCTCTTCGAGGGCGATGAAATCCTTGCCAGGAGCGGCTTTCTCGTCGGGATCGTCGTGCTCTACATCGTCGGCCCTTTCATTCAGCTCTATGTTGCAACCGGCACCGCCCGGTTCCCGTACGCCGGGCTGCACGAGCGCGCGTGGAGCAATTTCTTCATCGCGTGCCTGGGCGGCCTCTACATGGTCCTTTTCTGGGTCGTGCTGGGACTGTGGGCTCAACTGTTCACCCTCGTCGAAATCGATCTGTTTCGCGAGACGTTTCGCAACGGCTGGTTCGCGTTTCCATTTACGGGCGCGGCGCTGGGATACGGGCTTGCGGTGGCTCGCGAGAGCGAGTCGATCGTCGTCACGCTGCGGACGCTGTCGTCGCGGCTGCTCACCACCCTGCTGCCGCTGGTCGCGGTCGTCACCGTCGCGTTTCTCGCGACGCTCGTCGTGGTGGGAGTGCAGCACCTTCTCGATACGCACTCGACGGCAAGCCTCGTCGCCGCGTGGTGTGTCGTGTACTTCATACTGCTGAACGGCGTCTACGAAGACGGCTCGAATCCCCCGCCCTACGGGCCGGCCGTCTGCCGCGTCATCGAAGGCGCGATCCTCGTCATGCCGGTCTTCGTCGTGCTGGCGGGCTACGCGCTCGAGTTGCGAATCGCAGAGTACGGCCTCATGCCGGAGCGAGTATTCGCCGTCGCCGGCATCGTGCTGCTCGGCATGTACTCGGTGGGCTACGCGATCGCCGCTCTCGTTCGCGGAAAGCCGTGGCTGCCGCGGATCCGAACCGCCAACATCGCAATGTGTCCGATCGTGGTCGCGGTCGGTATTGCCCTTCACCTGCCGGTCCTCGACCCCGTCCGCCTCAGCGTCGACGACCAGCTCCGACGTCTGAAGAGCGGCGCAGTTCCGATCGAGAAGTTCGACTTCGGCGCGCTGCGGTTCTCGCTCGGCAGGAACGGCTTCGAAGCGCTCGCCGATCTGGAGAGAGACGGTGCGCCCGGTGATGTGAAGCTGCTGCACGAGCGGATCGCACGTGTTCGCAGCGCTCAGAACCGGCGGCAGCTGGACAAGCGGGAATGGCTGGAGTCGGGCGCGCTCGTCGCGGCAGACAACAGTCCTCCCGTGCCGGTGGACTTTCTCGAAGACCTCAAGACGAGCCAGCCTCTCTGGCAGTCGCTCAGCTGTACGGCAGAGAACCCTTGCCGCGCTCTGCTGCTCGACGTGGATGGCGACGGAACCGAGGAGCTTCTCGTCGCAACGACGTCGGCGACATGGTTCTACGAAATGCCCATGTTCAAGCGCGACCAGACGGGAACATGGACGACCCGTGGAGCGTTCCGGGTTCCCCCGGCGGCAAGAGACGTCCCCGCCCTGGCCGACGCGTTCCGGCGCGGCGACGTGCATCCCACAGCGCCGCTGATTCCCGATCTCCTGCTCGGTGACCAGCGCCTGAACTGGGCAGAACGGGAGCCCTGAAGCGCGGCCAGCGGCTGCGCTCGTCTGCCGTTGCTGCGACCCCTCGGGCCTTGATCTTCTCTACGACTTGAGCGACGCGCGAATGAACTCGCGCTGCAGCAGCTGGATGTTCTTCGTCGATATGTTCTTGGGGCAGACCGCTTCGCACTCGCCTTCGTTCGAGCATGCGCCGAAGCCTTCGTGCTCCATCGTCTCGACCATTCGCACGACCCGGCGCGAGCGCTCCGGCTGCCCCTGCGGAAGATATGAAAGATGCGCAACCTTGGCGCCGACGAACAGCATGGCCGCCGCATTCTTGCAGGCCGCCACGCACGCGCCGCAACCGATGCACGCCGCCGCCTCGAAAGCCTTGTCGGCGACGTCCTTGCCGATCAGCATCTCGTTGCCGTCGCGCGCCGCGCCGGTGGCCGCCGAAATGTAACCGCCGGCCGCCATGATGCGGTCGAACGCGCTGCGATCGACGACCAGATCCTTGATGACCGGGAACGCCTTCGCGCGGAACGGCTCGACGGTGATCGTCTCGCCGCTCGCGAACACGCGCATGAACAGCTGGCACGCGGTCTTGCCGCTGCCCGGGCCGTGCGCGACACCGTTGATCATGCAGCCGCACGAGCCGCAGATTCCCTCCCGGCAGTCCGAATCGAACGAGACCGTGTCCTCGCCGCGTGCGACGAGCTGCTCGTTGAGCACGTCGAGCATCTCGACGAACGACATGTCGGGCACGACGCCGTCGACGGTGTAATCGACGAGGCGGCCGGGAGCATTGGGCGAGTCCTGGCGCCAGATGCGTACCTTGACCGTCATCGACTCTTTTTTCTCCGGACTCATCTCTTCGCCAGTCTACTCGCAGCCTGCCGGCCGCTCATTTGTAGCTTCGCTGCTTGAGCTCGATGCTCTTGAACTCGAGCGGCTCCTTGTGGAGGTCCGGAGCAGCGCCCGCACCCTTGAACTCCCAGGCGGCGACGTACGCGAACTCGGCGTCGTTGCGATGGCACTCTCCGTCCTCGGTCTGGTACTCCTCGCGGAAATGGCAGCCGCATGACTCTTCGCGGCCCAGCGCGTCGCGAACCATCATGTCGGCGAACTCCATGTAATCGTCGACCCGCAGCGCGTACTCGAGCTGCTTGTTGACGTTGTCGCCGGGGCCGACGACGCGCACGTTCTCGCGGTACTCGCCGCGAAGCGCCGTCACCTCTGCGAGCGCCTGCTCGAGACCCGCGCGATTGCGCGCCATGCCGACGCGATCCCACAGCACGCGGCCGAGCGCGCGGTGATATTCCTTGACGCTCTTGTCGCCATTGACGGACAGAAGTGACGTCGTGCGTTCGCTGACGGCGGCTTCGGCCTCGCGGAATGCCGCATCGTCGGTCGAGACCTTCTCGAGCTTCACGCCGCCGAGATAGTTCGCGAGCGTGTACGGCACGATGAAGTAACCGTCGGCAAGTCCCTGCATGAGCGCGCTGGCTCCGAGCCGATTGGCGCCGTGATCGGAGAAGTTGGCTTCGCCGAGCACGAACAATCCGTCGAGGTTGCTCATCAGGCTGTAGTCCACCCACAGCCCTCCCATCGTGTAGTGCACGGCCGGATAGATGCGCATCGGCTGCTGGTACGGATCCTCGCCCGAGATGTGGTGGTACATCTCGAACAGGTTGCCGTAGCGGTCGCGGATGACGTCTTCGCCGCAGCGCTTGATTGCATCGGCGAAGTCGAGGTAGACCGATCGGCCGGTGGCTCCGACGCCGAAGCCTTCGTCGCAGACCGCCTTGGATGCGCGCGACGCCACGTCGCGAGGCACCAGGTTGCCGAACGCCGGATAGCGCCGCTCGAGGTAGTAGTCGCGCTCGCCTTCGGGAATGTCGCGCGGGTGGCGGCTGTCGCCGGCCTTCTTCGGTACCCATACCCTGCCGTCGTTGCGCAGGCTCTCCGACATCAGCGTCAGCTTGCTCTGGTGCGTGCCGCTTTCGGGAATGCACGTCGGATGGATCTGCGTGAAGCTCGGATTGGCGAAGTACGCGCCGCGACGCGCGCAGCGCCACGCCGCCGTCACGTTGCTGTTGCCGGCATTGGTCGAAAGGTAGTACGCGTTTCCGTAGCCGCCGGTGCACAGCAGCACGGCATCGGCCGCATATCTCTCGTAGCTGCCGTCCAGAAGATTGCGCACGACGATCCCGCGAGCACGGCCGCCCACCATGACGAGATCGAGCATCTCGCGGCGCGCCAGCACCGTGACGGTTCCGGCATCGACCTGGCGCATCATCGCGCTGTAGGCGCCGATGAGCAGCTGCTGCCCGGTCTGGCCTCGCGCGTAGAACGTGCGCGAGACCTGCGCGCCGCCGAACGAGCGATTGTCGAGCAGGCCGCCGTACTCGCGGGCAAACGGAACGCCCTGGGCAACGCACTGGTCGATGATGTGCACGCTCATTTCGGCGAGACGATGCACGTTGCCTTCGCGCGCGCGATAGTCGCCGCCCTTGATCGTGTCGTAGAAGAGCCGGTAGACCGAGTCGCCGTCGTTCTTGTAGTTCTTGGCAGCGTTGATGCCGCCCTGCGCAGCAATCGAATGCGAGCGGCGGGGGCTGTCGAGGATCGTCAGCGCGAGCACGTTGTAGCCGAGCTCGCCGAGGCTCGCCGCCGCCGAAGCACCGGCAAGCCCGGTGCCGACGACGATCACGTTGAACTTCCTGCGATTGGCGGGGCTGACCAGATTGGCGTGGCCCTTGAAATCGTCCCACTTCGATTCGATGGGGCCGGACGGAACCTTGCCGTCCAAGGATCCGGTGCGCAGCGCCGGGCGTTCAGAAGCTCCAACGGATCCGCTCTGGATCGCACGCGCGGAGCCGCTCACGATGCACCTCCGCCGAGCAGCACGTAGACGGGCACCGCCATAAAGCCGAGCGTGAGCACTACAGCGATCGCCTGGCCGAGTCGCCGCAGCTCGCTGCTGTATGCGACACCGAGAGACTCGAAGCCGCTTCCGAATCCATGCCATGCGTGCGCGCCGAGAACCGGCAGCGCGATCAGATACCACGCCGTGTAAAGCGGGCTGTGAAAGATCTCGATCACCAGACGATAGAGGTCGCGCATGCGGCCGTCGGCAGTCGTGTACCACGGGCCGTACTTGAACGTCGCGATGTGCAGCGGAACGAACACGAGCATCACGATGCCGCTTGCGATCATCGTCGTCGAAGCGAGGCTCTTGCGCCCGGTGCGGTCGGCGCGAACCTTCATCGTGTAACCGTCGGGCCGTGCAGCGCGATTGCGCATCCACACGAGAATCCCGGAGACGAAGTGGCTGACGAAGAACACCAGCAGACCGAGCTCGGCGAGATAGATGAGAGGATTGCCGGTCAGCTTGTGGCTGTACTCGTTGTAACCGTCCCTGTTGAACAGCACGAGCAGGTTGGCGAGCATGTGTGTGATCAGGAACGCAATGAGCAGGAGCCCGGTGACGCCCATCAGGGCTTTGCGGCCGATGTCCGTCCGCACGAGAGCGAGGAGCCGCTTCATGGCAATTCCCGGTGTAATCCTAAAAGCAGGAATAGCCACGCATGCGATGCGGCCGGCTTATGGATTCGCAAGCGAAAGCTAATGGTGCGCGGGAATGCTGGGGATCAGGCTGCGCTCGCAGCCGCGGATTCCGTGAAGACCGGGGCGAATCCGCCGCCGATCGTCCGGAAGTTCGTCGTCTGCCCCTGATAGAGGCGAGACGCGACGAGCTGCACCTTGCCGTCGTACACGTAGCAGCGCACGTCGAGCTTGAGCGGAACTTCGACGCCGCCGATGACGACGGTGCGTTCGCTCGGCGGCACGATGTGCTGCGCGACGTAGCTGCGTCCTGCCATCTCTTCCCATACTCCGCGCGTCAGCTTGTCGCCGCGATACGCGGCCTTGCTGCCGTAGCCGCCGGCGGGCTTGAAGAAGTTGCGCTTGCGCTGCTGCCAGAGCGCATCGCGGTTGTCGTTGCCGACGACGACGGTCGCCGGCACCGCTTCGGCGAGCAGTGCGATCGTCGTCTGCGCGACGCCCATCGCGCGAAGCTCGTCCGCGTTCGACAGCATCGCGAGGTGTCGCTTGTCGGCATAGAGCGCGTGCGCGCGCGGACCGGGGGTAACGACGACGTCTCCTGACGCATAAGCCGCGCCGAGCGCGGCGCTCGACGGCTTTTCGAAATAGAAATCGGTGAGCCGGTTGTAGACGAGATCGATCGCGTCGTTACCGGCGCGAAGCGTGCGGCCGTCGTGCGCGAGCTCGCCGGGGTCGACTATTCTGGCGTCGAGCCCGGCTTTGCCGAACAGCTCGCGGAACATCAGGAACTCGGGATACAGGTACTGCGAGGGCGGATCGTCGTCGACGATCGCGATGCTGGCGAGCGGCGCATCGCCGCGCTGAAGCCGCCATTCGCGGCGGAACATCGAGACGAATTCGGCTTCGGCGCCTTCGCCGGCTCCCGGCGCCGACAGCGCCTGTTCGACCTCGAGGCAGCATGCGCGCTGCGCGCGCGCCAGCGCGACGTTGAGCAGCGCGCCGCCGGCGTTGGTGTTGATCTCGATCAGCCGCGGCCCTTCGGCACCGAGATGGAAATCGTAACCGAGGAACGCGCCCTTGGTGCCGTGGTCGATCCGTGCGATCGCAGGTGCGAGCGACAGTGCATACTCGCGAAACTCCGGCCGCGCGTGGACTTCCTCGACCGCTGCGACCACCGCTTCCATCTGCACGAAGTGACGCCGCGACAGGAACACCGCGGTCTCGGAGAAAAGATGCGGCTGATCGCGAAGGATCGACGCGTAGAGCCCGTCCGTCGCTGCGCCTTCTTCAAGCGCGCCCGCGAGCCGAGCCGCGTCCACCGCAACGCAGCGACAGCTTCGATTGAGCTGCTCGGTCAGATCATCCCCGGACGGCACGGCGCGACGCTAACAGAAACGGGAAATCGGGGACAGACACTGATTTCCGCAAATCGGAGCGGAGATGCCCAATTCATAATGAATGACGGACGCAGATTTTGACTGCTATGACATTGGCAACCTCCTTCTGACGCGCGAGCCTGCGGCATGCCGAGAGGCCCTCGCATTGCCCCCGGAGGCTGGATCTTTCACGTCCTAAACCGTCGGTGTGGCAAGGAGAACCTGTTCGACGCGTCCCCATCCTACCGCGACTTTCTCGGGATCGTTGGCGAAGCGGCCATGCGCGATCAAATGCGAGTCCTGGCCTATTGCGCAATGCCCACGCACTGGCACATGCTCTTGTGGCCAAGAGCCGACGGCGAGCTCGCGCGCTTCGTCCAGCGTGTGACGACGCGACATACGCATCGGTGGCACCAACGACACCTGACCAAGGGTCGTGGTCATCTTTACCAGGCTCGGTACAAGAGCTTCCCGGTGCTCGCGGACGATCACCTGCTCACAGTGTGCCGGTACATCGAGCGAAACCCGCTGCGCGCCGGGCTGATCGAACCGGCCGAAGCGTGGCCGTGGTCAAGTGCCGCCGCTCGCATCCAGGCGAAAGACGACGGAGCCCTTTGTGATGTCAATGCGGTTCCACTGACGCCGCTCCCGACTGCATCGCCGCGAGACTGGAGCCGCTGGTTGAACGAACCGCAGACCGCTGCGGAGTTGGCGTCCATGCGTTCGTGCGTGCAGCGCGGGCTCCCCTACGGCGATCCTCTATGGACTGAAGATGCCGCAGCAACGCTCGGGATTCGCCTCGAGTTGGGGCGGGCCGGCCGGCCGAAGAAGTGAACCCGTGGTCGGTCGGCCTGAGCAGTGAACCACCGCCGGCAGAAGGAGGCTTTCACGTCATCCCATCCATTTCGATGAAGATGGCCATATAGAACCAGCCGGGCGCGGGCGTGTCAGAAAATCATTCTGTCCCGCAGACCCCAGCTCCAGCGATGCGGCCGGTCAGAAAATCAGTGTCTGTCCCCGATTTCCCGAAATCAGTGTCTGTCCCCGATTTCTAAAAGTGCAGGTACGGCAGGGATTCGGCGGTGCGGGCGATCTGGGGTTTGCCTTCGAGGAGCTGGCCGATCGGGTCCCATTGGCCGGTCATCAGGGCTTCGCGGGCGGCGGGCTTGATCGCGAGCGGCAGGACGAGGTCGCCGGCGCGCACCTGCTCGGCTTCGAGGTCGATCGTGATCGCGGTTTGCGGCGCCGACTCCACCAGATCGGCAAGCCGGCGGACATCGGCGGGCGTCAGCACGACGCACGGCAGGCCGAGCGTCGTCGAGTTGCCGAAGAAGATCTCCGCGAAGCCCTCGGCGATGACGGCCTTGAAGCCGGCTTTGGCGATCGCCTGCGGAGCATGCTCGCGCGACGACCCGCAGCCGAAGTTCTGGTTCGAGATGAGAATGCTCGCGCCGGCAAAGCGCGCGTCGTTCAGCGGATGCGCGAGCGCGTTGCCGTCCCTGTCGAACCGCACGTCGTGGAACAGCCGCGCGCCGAGCCCGTCGAACGTCACGCATTTCATGTACGCAGCCGGAATGATGCGATCGGTGTCGATGTCGTTGCCGGGAACGTAGACGCCGCGGCCGGTGACGGTCGTGATCTTTGCCAGTGCCATCGAATGTCTCCTCAGATCCCGAACGTCTGCCGCGCGTCGGCCACGCAGCCTTCGATGGCTGCGGCCGCCACCATGACCGGGCTCATCAGCACCGTGCGTCCGGTCGTGCTGCCCTGGCGTCCCTTGAAATTGCGATTCGACGACGATGCGCAGAACTGGTCGCCGATGAGCTTGTCGGGGTTCATCGCGAGGCACATCGAGCAGCCGGCCTCGCGCCACTCGAACCCCGCTTCGGTGAAGATGCGGTCGAGCCCTTCGGCGATCGCGGCGCGAGCGACTTCCTGTGAGCCCGGCACCGCGAGCGCGCGCACGTGCGGCGCGACCTTGCGGCCCTTCAGGTAGTGCGCGACCTCGCGAAAGTCGGACAGGCGCCCGTTCGTGCAGCTGCCGATGAAGCACACGTCGACTTTCGCACCGCGGATCGGCTTTCCGCCGTCGAGCTTCATGTATTCGAGCGCTTCGCGGATGCCGGCCGCTTCGTTCTCGTCTTTCGCGTCGGCGACGCTCGGGATGTTCTCGGTCACCGCGATCGCCTGGCCCGGATTGATTCCCCACGTCACGGTCGGCGCGATGTCGGCCGTGCTGATGCGCACGACGTCGTCGTAGTCCGCGTCCGCATCGGATGCGATCTCTTTCCAGTACGCGACCGCGCGATCCCACGCATCGCCCTTCGGCACGAACTCGCGCCCTTTCAGGAACGCGAACGTCTTCTCGTCGGGGTTGACGTAGCCGACGCGCGCGCCGCCTTCGATCGCCATGTTGCAGACCGTCATGCGCTCTTCCATCGACAGGCCTTCGATCGTCGAGCCGGCAAACTCGTACGCGAACCCGGTTCCGCCGTTGACGCCGAGCGTGCGGATGATGTGCAGGATGATGTCTTTCGCGTAGACGCCGGCACCGAGCTTGCCGTCGATCTCGATGCGGCGGACCTTGAGCGGCGCCAGCGCGAGTGTCTGCGTTGCGAGCACGTCGCGCACCTGCGTGGTGCCGATGCCGAACGCGATCGCGCCGAACGCACCGTGCGTCGAGGTGTGCGAGTCGCCGCACGCGATCGTCATGCCGGGCTGCGTGATGCCGAGCTCCGGACCGATCACGTGCACGATGCCCTGGTGGCCGGTCTCGGGTCCGAAGAAGCGTATGCCGAACTCGCCGCACGCCTTCTCGAGCGCGACCATCATCCCTTCGGCGAGCGGGTCCTCATACGGGCGCACCCGGGTATCGGTCGGCACGATGTGATCGACGGTCGCGAACGTGCGGTCGGGCCGCAGCACGCCGAGGCCGAGATCGCGCAGCATGCCGAACGCCTGCGGGCTGGTGACCTCGTGGATCAGATGGGCGCCGATGAAGAGCTGGTCGGCCCCGCCGGGCAGCCGCCGGACGGTGTGCCGGTCCCAGACTTTCCTGAAAAGACTTTTTCCCATCCGGCGAGTATCGGCCGGATCGACCGTTTAGTCTAATGAAACATTCTTAGCAGTCTGCTAAGAATGGCTTCATGTTCGACGCTTCCCTGCTGCCTGCTCTTCACGATGCGCTGACGGTTGCGCGACACGGCTCGGTCGCGCGCGCTGCGGCGGCGCTGTTCAAGACGCCGTCGGCCGTCAGCCAGCAGCTGCGCCGCATCGAGACGCAGTTCGGTGTCGCACTGTTCGAGCGCGACGGACGCGGAATCCGGCTGACGGCCGCGGGCGAAGCGTTTCTCGGAGCTGCGACCCGCCTGTTCGATGAAGCCGAGTCCGTCTACCAGGTGCTCGGCCAGATGTCGGGTGCGCCGGTTTCCACGGTGCGCATCGCCGTCAGCGATTATCTCGGAAAGGAGCTTCTCGCTCCGGTGCTTCGCGACATTCATTCGCCGGTGGCGCGATCGGCCGGCGCGCCGCCGGTTCGCGTCGCGATCACGACTGCGCATTCGTCCGATGCGGTCCGTCTTCTCGAGCTCGGACAGGTCGACGCGGCGATCGTCAGCACGGCCGCATCGCATCCGGCTCTCGACGAGCATCTGCTGTTCGAGCAACCGATGCGCTGGATCGCCGCGCGCAGGGATCCGTCGCTTCCTGTCGCCGAGCGGCTCTCGACCGAACCGGTGCTTCGGCTGTCGCCCGGAAGCCATGGCCGCGCGATCCTCGACGCATGGCTCGAGAGGAGCGACATCCATCCTGCATCGACGATCGACGTGCCCAGCGTCTCGCTGCTCGTCGCATACGCCGTGACCGGATGCGGAATCGGACTCGCTCCGGCGCTGCCGCTACGCGACGTGGATGCGCAGAAAGTCTTCCTCGCCGACGCCGACGTCGAGCCGCTGGCCGTACGCCTCGTGCTGCGCCCGAGCTTTCCCGTCGGCCCCGCGCTGGCATCGGTTCTCGAGCGGGTAAAGGCGCAGGGGATTTCGATTCGCGAGCAGTTGACCTCGCCGGCTGCCGCGCTGACCGCACGCCGCAACGCAAAAGCCGGTAAAACAGCCGCCGGATCGCGTGCGGGCTCCCGGCTTTCCCGCACAAGACGACCGCGTTAGCTTCTGCGCCTTCATGTCCTGGGGACGAGATACAGCCGATTCATCGAAACAGGCCGGACGCCTTCTGAAGTGGAACGACGGCCGCGGCTTCGGGTTCATCCTTCCGGAAGCCGGCGGCGATACGGTGTTCGTGCACATTTCGGGGTTCCTGCCCGGGGCCCGGCGTCCGAAGGAAGGTGATGTCGTCTACTACGACATCGAGCACGAACAGCGCCGGACCAAGGCCGTCAACGTGCGCATCAAGGCGCTGCCGCTGCCCGATACGGTCAAGGTCGCATACGGCGTGGGCCTTCTGTGGCTCGCGATCTTCTTTCTGTTTCTCGCCGGAGTGGTCGAGCCGGCGCTGCCGATCATCGGCTATCTCGTGATGAGCATCGTCACATTCGGCTTCTACTACGCCGACAAGAAAAGGGCCGAGACCAATCGCTGGCGCATTACCGGCACCAGCCTGCATGTGCTCGAAGCGGTCGGCGGCTGGCCCGGCGCGGTGCTCGCAATGGCGATGCTTCGCCACCTGACGCGCAAGCGCGAGCACCTGACGATGCTGTGCGCGATCATCGCGATTCACGTTGCAGTGTGGGTGGTCTGGTATCTGTTCACCTGAACGCGCGCTCGCAGCGCGTTTGGCTGCCTGCACACTCCGGCAAACCTGCGATCCGATCGAGCAAGCCTGCGATCTGACCGAGCAAGCCTGCGAGCGGATGGATCAGCCGTCCGCAGGAAACCGCGGCAGCGGCTCGCGCCGCGTCGACGCGGCGTCGCGGTCGAGATACTTCGCCGGGATCTGCCCGCGCGGAAATCCGAACCAGCCCTCGCCGATCTTGACGAGCACCGCCTCGTCCGGAATCCCGATGCGCGGCGGCACGGTCGGCTCGAGGCTGTCCATGATCTTCATCCACGCCGGCAGCGAAGTGACGCCGCCGGTTTCCTTCGGACCGATGCTTTCCGGACCGTCCGATCCGACCCAGACCGCAATGGTGTGATTGGCGTCGAACCCGACGAACCACGCATCGACGCATTCGTTGGTCGTGCCGGTCTTGCCGGCGCGATCGTAGCCTTCCTTGAATGCGCGCTTCGCCGTCCCTGTCTTGATCGGCTCGCGCATCATGTCGGCGAGCTCGTAGGCGATTCCGGCCGGAAGCGCGCGCGGCTGCGGCGCACCCGGAAGCTTTCCGACCGTCTCTCCGTCGACGACGACGTTGCCGCCGGCCACGCCGAGAAGCTTTCCCGCCTGGTCGCGGATCGAGTCGATCATGACCGGCTCGGTCGGCGCGCCCATGCGCGCGATCGTCGTGTAGGCGATCGCGAGATCCATGGGCGTCACTTCGCTGCTGCCGAGCGCGATCGACATGTCGGCACGAAGCGGCGTGCGCACGCCCATTGCGCGCGCCGTTTCGACCACGCGCCTCGGACCGAGCTCCTTCACGAAGCGCACCGAGACGGTGTTCAGGCTCTTCGCGAGCGCGTTGCGCATCGGCAGATTGCCGTAATACTTGTCCTCGTAGTTGGCCGGCGACCAGATCTTGCCGTTGCCGCCCGGCAGCGAGATCGGCGCGTCGTGCACGATGTCGAGCTGGTTCTTTCCGGACTTGAGCGCGGTCGCATAGACGAACGGCTTGAAGCTGCTGCCCGGCTGGCGCCGCGCCTGCGTGGCGCGCACGAAGCCTTCGAGCACGTCATGGTATCCGCCGACCAGCGCACGCACGCGTCCGGTCGCGTTGTCGATCACGACCGAAGCGCCTTCTGCCCACGGCTTGGGATCGAGCCTGACGGACTTGTCGTCGATCAAGCAGACCTTGAGCACGTCGCCGGTGCCGGCAACCGACGACAGCATGTGCCGGCTCTTGCCGTCGGTCCCGCGTACGGTCACCGAGCGATCGCCTTTGACGAGCGCGAACGAGAACGGTCCGGCCTGGAGATCGTCGAGACCGCGCTTGCCGACCATCGCTTCGAAACAGTCGTCGGGCCGCGGCCTCGCGACCGGCGGGATCGCCGGTATCGGTAGCGGAGCGGCAGGCTTCGCCGCACCCTTCTTGATGTTCTGGCCCGGCTTTTTCGCCGCGGCTTCGGCGAGCTTGCGAGCCTCCTCGGCCTTTGCGGCAAGCGCGGCTTCCTCGGTTTCGCGGTCGCCCGGGGCATCGAGCGATTCCGGCGAGGCAATGCGCTGGAGCCCGGCAGCGCGCGCGAGAAACGCCTGGCGCTGCGTCTCGCCTCCGAGGTGCTCGACGACGCCGCGTCGCCCGCGCCGATCGTCCACGGCATGCAGCGCATCGCGCACCGCGGTTTCGGCCGTGGCCTGCGTCGTAAGATCGAGCGGCGTGTAGACGTGGAAACCCTGGGCCAGCGGAGTGTCGCTGCCGAACAGGCGGCGGATCTCGCGACGGACTTCGGTCAGGTACGCCAGGCCGACGTCGGTGCGCGTGGGTTTCTCGATCGGAAGAACCACCGGCTCCTGTGCGAAAGTGCGAGCGTCTCCGAGCGTGATGTATCCTTCCTCGACCATGCGGCCGAGCACGTAGCTCCTGCGTGCGAGGGCACTCTCGGGATGTTTGTGAGGCGAATATCGCGTCGGCGCCGGCACGAGGCCGGCAAGCATCGCCGCCTGGCCGGCATCGAGCTCGGCCGCGGGCTTGCCGAAGTAGTCGAGGGCAGCGGCTTCAACTCCGTAATTTCCCGAGCCGAGGTAGACGTAGTTGATGTAGAGCTCGAGCAGCTCCTTCTTGGTCAGCTCGCGCTCGAGACGCATCGCGAGCACGGCTTCGCGCATCTTGCGGATGTAGCTTCGCTCTTTTCCGACGAGAAGATTCTTGACGATCTGCTGCGTGATCGTCGAGCCGCCCTGATGCACGCCGCCTTTGAAATAGTTGCTCGCGAGCGCGCGCAGGATGCCGGCGGGGTCGACACCCCGGTGAGTAAAAAACCTGCGGTCTTCGGCAGCAACGAACGCCTGCCAGATGTGGTCGGGAAGGTCCTTGATCGGAACCCAGATGCGGCGCTCGACATAAAATTCGTCGACGGGAGTGCCGGCCGCATCGTAGATCACGCAGTTCGACGGCGGCCTGTACGCCTGCACGTGCGCGAGATTTTCGGGAAGTGTCGACAGGACGTTTTGATCGAACCAGCGCGAGCCCCATACTGCACCGGCGACGCCGGCGATCATGCAGATGAGTAGCACCCCTCGCAGGAAGCGGCGCGTCCGTCTCAGCCGTACCTTCTTCTTCGGCTTCTTTGCGGGCAGCACCGGCTGGGTTTCGTCGTTCGCGATATCGTCGTTCGCCATCTTGTTTCTTATAGCAGTGACGGGTTGCCGATCCGGCACTCCTGCACCGAAAAATCCGCTCGACGATGTGTGGACTCCGTCGGAGGAGGACGTCTACCCGGCGGCGTCCGAGATCCGCATCGAGCCGATCCAGGATTTCGGGGGGCACCGTTACGCGCACGAAGTCGCGGGCATCGTGGTCGCGCTGTACGAAACGGGTCTCGCCGATCTCAGCGGCGTCGTGCCGCATTACGACCAGCACGGGCCTCCGCCCGGAATCGACCGCTGGCTGACCGGCGCATCCAAGCATTGGACCGCGAAGTTCTCGTTCGGCTACGACCGCGACGCGCTGCAGATCGTGCTGCGCCTGTGTCCGTCGAGCGGTCCGTGCAAAGGCGCGTCGGCTTCGGGTCCGCGCGAGCTTCCCGAAGGTGCGATCACCGAGCTGCTCGTATGGACGGCCGGACAGATCCACGCTCCGGTTCCCGCCGGGCTGGTCGAGGCGTGGTCGAAGCCGCTGTCGCACGATCGCTATGCGGTCCTGGTGCTCGGGCGCGCCGCGGCGTCGTGGTACGGGATGGTCGATCCGGTCAACCCGGAAGAACGCGGCATCCCGGGCAAGGATCCGCTCGCGCGTGTCGTGCTGATCGACCCTTCGCTGTCGATGGCGCACTACATCATGGCGCGCCGCGCGCTCGACATCGGGCACCAGGGTGTCGCCGTCCGTGCATTCGAGCGCGCCCGCGAAAACACGCCCGATCGCTTCGTCTACCAGGCCGCCAGTGCGGCGGCATTTGCAGCCGCAGGCCAGTGGGCCGACGCGCGCAAATCCTGGGACGAGCTCGACGCGCGCTGGCCCGACGACAGCCGTTTCGTGATCCCACGCGTCGAAACCTACCTAGCAAGCGGCATGGCCAGGGAAGCCCAGGGCGTGATCGACGAGCTTCCCGACCGCTTCGACCACGATCCCGAAATCGCACGGCTTCGCGTCGGCATCGCAGACAAGATCGGGCCGGGGCCCGACTACGAAAAACTGATCTCCGAATGGGAGACGGCAGCCGAGTACGATCCCGAGCCGGTGCGCCGCCATATCGCCCTTCGCCTGCGCGACGGCCGCTTCGAGGAAGCTTTCGAGCTTCTCCCGAAGCTCGAGGCGCGCGGCGCATCGGCCGAGGCCAAGCAGATGATGATCGCGATCGGTGCCGGGATCGGGCGTTTCGACGAAGCCGCCAGGCAGGCCGCACTCGTCGGAAGCGATTCGCTCGCGCAGCGGCTTCGGATTCGCGCGGTACTCGAGAAAGAACCGCGTAGTGTACCGCCTGCGCTGCTGAATCTCGGTGAGACCGATGCGCGGCTGCTGGCCGCGAAGCTGCTCGGACAGAGCAATCCCACGCAGGCTCTCGCCGATGTGCAGGCGATCCTGCGCGAGGACCGGTTTCTTGCCGAAGCGATCGTGCTCGAGGTCAATCTGCTCGAGAGGCTCGGACGCACCGAGGAGGCGATCCAGGCGCGAGAGCGGCTTCAGTTTGCCGATCCGGCGTTCGTATCGGGACCGCGCGTGGTGGCCGGAGCGACCGCCAAGGCTTCCGGATCATCGGCTTCCGGATCTCAGAACGGAGCTTCGTCGTCATCGCCGCCGCGACCTGGCGAAGCAGGTTTGCCCGAAGGCCGGGCTGGCGGTTCCGGTGCGCGCACGGGCGGCGCAGGAATGACTCTGCCATCGACAGAGCGCGGAGGCGGAGGAGCGGGCGCCACGCCGCTCTCCATAGACTTCGCCGGGACGCGTGCAGGCGGCGCCGCCACTGCTCCGCCCGAGGATCGCGCAGGCGGAGCGGGAGCTCCTCTGTCAGGAGCTCGTACTGCAGGTGGAGCGACTTCTCCGAATGGAACGCGCGCCGCCGGCACCGAGCCCCCTGTTTCCGGAGCGCGCGCTGCAGGCGGAGATGCGCCGTTGCCCGGGACACGACCGCTTGCCGGCGAAGCCGCACGCGCATCGGAAGCGCGACCGGTCGTGGGCGCCGGCACTCCTTTGTCGGAAGCGCGACCGGTTGCCGGTGCAGCCGCGCGCGCATCGGAAGCGCGACCCGCCGCAGGTCCCGCCGCGGCTTTGTCCGGAGCGCGACCAGCTGCCGGCGCCGATTTGTCTGCGCCGCGAGCCGTTGCACCTGTACCTGCGCCTGCTCCTGCGGCGCCGGCGCGCGCTGCCGCTGCACCGGCCGTCTTGCCGGCAGCAGCTCCAGTCGCAGGCAAAGCCCCCTCGGCCTCTTCGGGTGCCGGCGCGGGCGGCGGCGGTGGCGGCGGACCCAGAACCGTTCCGGGTGCGACGTCGGCAGGCTCGCAGCCGCACGCGTCGTCGTCCGAATAACAGATCGCGCCGGATACGAGCATCACGCCTTCGACGGGAACCGCTCCCGGGCAGAGAAACCCGCCGCCGAACGCGATGATCGCAATCAGCGGAGCGCGCTTGCGCGCGAGCGGAGAGTCGAATCTCGACTCGGTCACGAGCGCGGCCGGCGCAGGATCGGGAAATCCCGAAGCCGGCACCAGTGCAGGCTCGCAGCCGTGAAGCAGCGGCTCGACGTAATGCTCCTGCCACGACGAGGTTTCCGGATATTGCCGCACGAGGTCGTCGACCCGCGACAGCAGAGTGCTGATCTTGTGGCTGGTCTCCGGATCGAGCAGCGGCTGCACGGTCGGCTCGACGGTCAGGTTTTCGATGCGGCGTCCCTGGACGCGCGCGCTCTGCACCGCATCGCGAAAGGCCCGCCCGAGCTCGCGCGTACGCGCGCCGAGGTCGAGCAGCCAGTCGGTCTTGCAGTCGGGCGGCTCCTTGGTCAGCGCGCGCTTCTGGCCGAATTCGTTGTGCACGCGAAACATGGCGGTGCCGATCGCTTCGGCTTCGTCGACGAGGCGCTCCAGCCGCAGGATCGCTTCGTTGGCCTGCACCAGACCGGGAGCGAGGATCGACGAATCGATTCCATCCGAACGCGCGGCCAGCGCCGGGGACGCCGCCGCCAGCAGCACGGGGACTGCGAGGCACAGGAAAAGCCCGGCCGGGACCGGCGCGGACGGGAAGCTCGGGCGTGCGAACATCGCCTGCCGCGAGTACCCAACCTCCCACCACCGTTCAAACCAAAGCCGCGACCGGCCCGCTTTTTTGCCCACCCTGGCGATAGTCGCACGCGAGAACTGTACCTGTCCCGGTTTTCGCGACATCGTGCGATCGAACCCGCGATCGTTACGCGGGAACCTCGAGCCAACCCCAAACCGTATGCACTGGATCTTTGAACCCGAATCGTGGGTCGCGCTTCTGACGCTGACGTCGCTCGAGATCGTGCTCGGCATCGACAACGTCGTCTTCCTTGCGATCCTTGCCGGCAAGCTTCCGGAAGAAGAACGCGCGAAGGCGCGCTTCATCGGCCTCGGCCTCGCGATGTTCCTTCGCATCGGCCTGCTTCTCGCCTTGGGCTGGGTGATGAGCCTGACGGCGCCGCTCTTCACGCTGCTGGTCACGGAGATCTCGGGGCGCGACCTGATCCTGATCGTCGGCGGTCTGTTCCTGATCGGAAAGTCGACCTACGAGATCCATCACAAGATGGAAGACCCGAAGATGGTCGGCGGCGCCGGACGCGCGAGCTTCCTCGGTACCCTCGCCCAGATTCTGATTCTCGACATCGTCTTCTCGCTCGACTCGGTGATCACGGCGGTCGGCATGGCCAACGAGATCGCAGTCATGGTGACTGCCGTCGTCGCGGCGGTCGCGTTCATGATGGTCTTCGCCGGGGCGATCGGGGAATTTGTCGAACGTCACCCGACCATCAAGATGCTTGCGCTCAGCTTCCTGCTGCTGATCGGCACGGCGCTCGTCGCGGACGGCTTCGATCAGCACATCCCGAAAGGCTACATCTACTTCGCGATGGGCTTCTCGGTATTCGTCGAGGCGCTCAATCTCCGCAGCGGCAACCGCAGCGCGAACCACAGCGCCAAGGCCCACGATTGAGTGCGTTTCCTTGTGACCCCGGGCCGGTTCCTCAATAATCGCGCGGCTGTGGCAACGGGCGCTGTCGGGCGAACCGCGCCACACCCGCTGCAGGCCCGATCAAGGAGCCGACACACCGAGATGCAACAGTCGATGTCACGACGAGGGTCGGAGCGTTCCCGGAATACCGCCGCATACGCCGCACGGTTCCGGTCGGCCGCGCTTGCCGTCCTGCCGGTGCTGCTCTGCCCGCTGCTCGCCGCGTCGCCGGCCGGCGCGTTCAGCCTCGACGACGTTGCCAGGAAGGCGAGCTCGCTTGCCTCCCAGCCGTTTCAGGATCCCGTCGCCACCGTGCCGTCCTGGCTCGAGGAGCTGAGCTACGACCAGTGGCGCGACATCCGTTTCCGGCCCGAGCGCGCGCTGTGGCGCGACAAGGACCTGCCGTTCGAAGTGCAGTTCTTTCACCCCGGCCTGTACTACAACCGCATCGTCACGCTGAACGAAGTCGATTCGACCGGCGTGCATCCGGTCACGTTCTCGCCCGGCCTTTTCGACTACGGCAGGAACGACATCGGCAGCCGCGTGCCGCAGGATCTCGGCTTCGCCGGATTCCGACTGCACTATCCGATCAAGGCTCCCGCCTACAAGGACGAGGTCATCGTCTTTCTCGGCGCGACGTATTTCCGCGCGATCGGAAAAGACCAGGGGTTCGGACTGTCCTCGCGCGGCCTCGCGATCGATACCGCCGCGCCGTCGGGCGAAGAGTTTCCGTGGTTCAAGGAATTCTGGCTCGTGCGGCCCGCCAAGGGCGCGACCGAAGTCGAGGTCTTTGCGCTTCTCGACAGTCCGAGCGTCGCCGGTGCGTACCGCTTCGTGATCTATCCCGGCACGCAGACCATCGTCGACGTCGAAGCGCGTCTTTACCGGCGCAAGGAAATCGCCAAGCTCGGCATCGCGCCGATGACGAGCATGTTCCTGTTCGGCGAGAACTCGACGCGATGCTTCGACAACTACCGGCCCGAGGTCCACGACTCGGACGGAATCCTGCTGTACTCCGACACCGGCGAATGGCTGTGGCGGCCGCTCGACAATCCCGAGACGCTGCAGGTTCACAGCTACGAGATGACCAACCCGCGAGGGTTCGGCCTGCTGCAGCGCGACCGCGATTTTCACAACTACCAGGATCTCGAGACCATGCAGGAGAAGCGGCCGAGCGACTGGATCACGCCCAAAGGCCAGTGGGGGCCGGGCCGCGTCGAGATCGTCGAGATCCCGACCGACAAGGACATCCACGACAACATCAACGTCTACTGGGTGCCGGACCACGTGCCGCCGATCAGCGAACCGTTCACGTTCGCGTACCGCATCAATGCGTTCGGCGATGACCCGCTGCGGCCTCCGGCCGGGCGCGTGACCGCAACGCGCCGCGAGCGCGACCCGAGGAACGGAGGCCAGCGCTTCGTCGTCGACTTTCAGGGCAAGCAGCTCGAGAAGATTCCCGCCGACGACGTGCTGCGCGCGGTCGTCAGCATCAGCGGAGACGACAATGCGAAAGTCGCCTCGCAGTACGTGATCAAGAATCCCGCAACCGGCGGATGGCGGCTCGGCTTCGAGGTCGCGCCCGTCGGCAGGGCTCCGATCGAGGTCCGTGCGTATCTCGACAAGGCCGGCAGCGCGCTGACCGAGACCTGGTCGTACTCGATGATCCCATGACGACGACCGCGACGGGCAGATCCCCTTCGGCCACACGCGCCGTCTCGGAAGCCCTCGCCGCTGCTCCCGAAAGGCTCCTTCACGACTGGCGACGCGCGTACCGGCGCTCGGTCGAGTACCTGTCGCATCTCGGTGTCGACGAGAAGACGAGCGCAGAGATCGCGCAGGATGCGATCTCGCGCGCCGTCGAGCGCGAGAGCTGGGAAGCCGGTGGCGATGCGTACTCCGAAGCGCTGCGCGCAATGCGCGAGATCGTCGTCGAGCGTTACCCGCGCGCGACGGCGGCCGGGTGCGCCGACCTCGATCCGTTCACGGCGTGGCGCGTCGCTGCAGCCGCCGGGCGCACGGGCGATTCCAGCGCGACGTCTGCGCCGGTTGCATCGATGCCTCCGATCCTTCGCGGCTCGATGCCGCGTGCAAAGCTCGAGCGCCGCTTCTTCCGGCCGCAGGTGGCCAAGGCGCGCGCCGACGTCGAAGCGGTTCCCGAGGAGCACGAAACACCGGAGGCCGCGGACGAAGGCGACAGCAAGCCCGGCGGCTCGGCCCGGCGCCAGCGGCGCTGGCTCCCGTGGACGCGGCGCGCCGCACGCCGGCGGCGAATCCTGAGCACGCTGGTATTGGTGCCGAGCATCCTCGCGAGCTGGCTGATGATGAGCGTGCTGCCGGAAAAAGGCGGCAACACGATGGAGATGCTCATCGTCGTGTTCTTCGGCCTGCTGTTCGCGTGGATCTCGATCGGCTTCTGGACGGCGCTCTACGGTTTCTACACGCTGCTTCGGCGCGAAGAGCGCTTCAAGATCATGCATCTGCCGAAGGGGCAGCAGTACGCGCCGATCGACGAGTCCGCGCGCACGGCCATCGTGATGCCGATCTGCGAAGAGCCGGTCGAGCGCGTGTTCGCCGGGCTGCGCGCGATCCAGCAGTCGGTCGATCGCACGCCGAGCGGACACCGCTTCGACTTCTTCGTGATCAGCGACAGTGCGACGCCCGAAACCGGCATCCGCGAGGAAGAAGCGTGGCTGCGCTGGTGCCGGGAGACCGGCGGCTTCGGCCGCATCTTCTACCGGCGCCGCCGGATCCGCCTCAAGAGAAAGAGCGGCAACGTCGCCGACTTCTGCCGGCGCTGGGGCAGGAAGTACCGCTACATGATCATGCTCGACGCCGATTCGGTGATGAGCGGCGAGAGCCTCGAACGCCTGGTGCAGCTGATGGAAGCGCATCCGGCCGCCGGCATGATCCAGACCGCTCCGTCCGCCGTCTACCGCCGGTCGATCTTCGGCCGCGTGCAGCAGTTCTCGGGACGCGCGTACGGGCCGATGTTCACCGCAGGCCTCCACTACTGGCAGCTCGGCGACGGTCAGTACTGGGGCCACAACACGATCATCCGCATCGCGCCGTTCATGCAGCATTGCGGGCTGCCGCCGCTTCCCGGAAAACCGCCGCTCGGCGGCGACATCCTGAGCCACGACTTCGTCGAAGCCGCGCTGATGGGCCGCGCGGGTTGGTCGATCTGGCTCGCGTACGATCTGCCCGGAAGCTTCGAAGAGACGCCGTCGTCGATGCTCGAAGAGATGAAGCGCGACCGGCGCTGGTGCCAGGGAAACCTCCAGCACGTGCGCCTGCTGTTCACCGAAGGGCTCTTCGGCGCGCACCGCGCGCTGTTTCTGAACGGCGCGCTCTCGTACGTCTCGGCGCTGCTGTGGTTCAGCTTCCTGCTGCTGAGCACCGCCGAAGCGATTCACCACGCGCTCGCCGAGACGCACTATTTCCCCGACGGACGAAGCCTGTTCCCGCAGTGGCCGGTTTGGCGACCGGACTGGGCGATCATGCTGCTGGCGGTGACCGGCGTCGTGCTGTTCCTGCCGAAAGTGCTGAGCATCCTGCTCATTCTGTTTCGCGGCCAGGCGCGGATGTTCGGAGGCGCGACGCGGGTGCTGATCAGCGTGCCGATCGAGATCATCCTGTCGAGCCTGTTCGCGCCGATCCGCATGGTGTTCCACACCCGCTTCGTCATCACGAACCTGATGGGACGCACGGTCGGATGGAAGTCGTCTCCGCGCGAGGACGCCGAGACCAGCTGGACCGAAGCGATCACGCACCACGGCGCCGATACGATCTTCGCGTGCATCTGGGCAGGGCTCCTGTTCTGGCTCAGCCCCGCGTATTTCTGGTGGGTGACGCCGGTCGTCGGCGCGCTCATCCTTTCGATTCCTGTTTCGGTGCTGGTCAGCAAGATCGAGCTCGGCGACTGGGTGCGCCGCATGGGCTTTTTCGTGATTCCCGAGGAAGTCCAGCCGCCGCGCGAGCTCGACGAAGTCGATGCCAACATCGCCGCGGCCTGCGCGTCCGCGGTCCTGCGGCCCGAAGCCTGGTCCGACGGTTTCGTGATGGCCGTCGCCGATCCCGCGATGAACGCCGTGCATCGCTCGCTGCTCGGGCCGAAGCGCAGGAAGAAAGCGGCCATCCGCGAGCAGCGGCGAGTCATCATGGAGTCCGTGCTCGAGAAAGGACCGGAGTCGGCCGACCGACGCGCGCGCAACATCATCCTGAACGACCAGGACCTGATCGAAGACATTCACACACGCGTCTGGCGCTGCGACGACGACGATACGTGCCGGCGCTGGGGCATCGGCTGATTCGTGGGGCCGGACGTCGATAAGGGCCCATCTGCTGCGTTGGATTCCGGCTTCGTTCGGTCGACGTACGGGAAGTACGACTCCCTCTCTACGCCGGAATCCGCCTTGCATCTGGACCCTTCTCGACGCCCGGCTCGTAATGCGAACGCTCTCGTCGCTCGGCGTCTGCACGAGCGGCACATCGCCTGCGGCTCCGCGTGCATTCGGGAGACAATTGAGATTGTATTCGCCGACTTCGGGTCAGGCCGGCTGCTTCTGCACGAGTCCGGTCGCAACCAAGCGGGAGCAGGGGAATGTTTCACAAGGTTCTGATCGCCAATCGCGGCGAGATCGCCATCCGTGTCGCCAAGGCCTGCCGTGAGCTCGGCGTAAAGTCGGTCGCCATTTATTCGGACGCCGACGCCGACGCTCCGCACGTCCATGCGTGCGACGAAGCCGTCCATGTCGGCAAATCGCCGAGCCGCGAAAGCTACCTGAGCATCGACAACATCATCCAGGCAGCGCATTCGGTCGGCGCCGACGCCATACACCCCGGTTACGGGTTCCTTTCGGAGAACGCCCATTTCGCGCGCGCGATCTCCGACGCCGGCATCGTGCTGATCGGCCCGTCGCCGTCGGCGATCGCGGCGATGGGCGACAAGACCGAAGCGCGTGCGCTCGTGCGCACGGTCGGCGTTCCGGTAACGCCCGCGATCGAAGCGCCGCCGAGCGACGTCAAGGAGCTCGAGGCCCAGGCAACCCGCATCGGCTTTCCGCTGCTCGTCAAGGCTGCCGCCGGCGGCGGCGGCCGCGGCATGCGCATCGTCCGCGAGATCGGCGAGCTCGCCGAAGCGCTCGAGAGCGCCGGCCGCGAGGCAACGTCCGCGTTCGGCGACGGGCGCGTGTTCATCGAGCGCTACGTCGAGTATCCGCGCCACATCGAGATGCAGATCCTCGCCGACCGCTACGGCAACGTCGTGCATTTCGGCGAGCGCGAGTGCTCGCTGCAGCGTCGCCATCAGAAAGTCATCGAGGAAGCGCCGTCGGCCAACGTCGACGCGGCGCTGCGGGCGCGCCTAGCCGCTGCGGCAACTGCGGCGGCCCGCTGCGTGGCGTACGTCAACGCCGGCACCGTCGAGTTCCTGGTCGACAAGCACCGCAACATCTACTTCCTCGAAATGAATACCCGCATCCAGGTCGAGCATCCGGTGACCGAATGGGTCTACGGCGTCGACCTCGTGCAGGCGCAGATCCGCATCGCGGCCGGCGAGCCGATGTGGATCAAGCAGGACGATGTGGTCGCGCGCGGACATGCGATCGAAGCGCGAATCTACGCCGAGGATCCGGCCGCCGGGTTCCGCCCGGCGCCGGGCAGGATCGAGCAGCTCGTCGAGCCGCGCGGCCTCGGCATCCGCGTCGACTCGGGCGTGCGTACCGGATGGCAGATCCCGCTGTACTACGATTCGATGATCTCGAAGCTGTCGGTCTGGGCCGGCGATCGTGAATCGGCGCGCCGTCGCCTGCTCGCCGCGCTCGACGAATACCGCGTCGACGGCGTGACGACCAACATCCCGTTCCTCAAGGCGCTGATCAGCCACCCCGACTACGTGACCAACAACGTGTCGACCGGTTTCCTCGGAGACCATCTCCCGGAAATCCTCGAGGCCGCAGCCGCCCTGCAGACGCCCGCAGAGTAAATTGAGCGCGAGAGCGCGAAAGTAGAGTCGCAGTAGATGCAGGCCGAGAATCCACGGCACTACAAGTACTACGACCTGGTGATGGCGGCGTTCGTCACCGTGCTCCTGTGCTCGAACATCATCGGGCCGGGCAAGGTCTGCCGGATCTGGGGATTCTCGTTCGGCGCCGGCAATCTGTTCTTCCCGATCAGCTACATCTTCGGCGACATTCTTACCGAGGTGTACGGCTACGCGCGTGCGCGCAAGGTCATCTGGGCCGGCTTCGGTGCGATGCTGTTCGCGACGATCATGAGCCAGATCGTGCTCGGCATGCCGGCCGATCCCAATGAACCGTACAATGCGGTGATCGACCCAGCGCTGCACACCGTCTTCGGCAACACGTGGCGCATCGTTGCCGGTTCGATGCTGGCGTTCTGGGCCGGCGATTTCCTCAACTCGTTCGTGCTCGCGAAGATGAAGGTCTGGACGCAGGGCAAGTACCTGTGGACGCGCACGATCGGCTCGACCGCAGCCGGACAGGCGATCGACAGCCTGATCTTCTACCCGGTCGCGTTCTGGGGACTGTGGGACCCGGCGACGATGATGTCGGCGATCGCGTTCAACTACGTGCTCAAGGTGTCATGGGAAGCGATCAACACGCCGGTCACCTATGCGATCGTCGGTTTCCTCAAACGCGCAGAGAATGAAGACTGGTTCGACAACCAGACCGACTTCACACCGTTTTCCCTCCAGGATTGAGCTCCGCTCCTCATTCGGTGCCCGACCGCAACCAATAATCGGGGACAGACACTGATTTCGGGTAATCGGGGACAGACACCGATTTCGGATAATCGGCGTCTGTCCCGGATTTCGGCCTGACTTCGGCGGATTTCACCGATAAAAGGGTGGGATGCCATCCGTGACAGCCCGCCCCGGGCGCCCGTATCTCCGTGCAGTCTCCCGTGGGCTTGCGGCTGTCGTCCTCTCCCTGCTTGCAGCCACTGCGTCACCCGGCCGCTCGATCGCCGGAGTCCCGCTGACGACGACGACCGTTACCGAGGCAACCACGACGACCGTCGAGCCCGCAACGACGACGACGCTCGCCGATGCAACCACGACGACGACTCTGGTCGCGGCGACTACCACGACGACGCTTCCCATACCGCCCGACTTCGAGCCGATCCGCCAGTGCGGCGACGCGTCCGGCGACGGTGTCGTCCGCGCCGGCGATGCGCTGCTGATCCTCAACGCGGCCGTCGAGAACTACGACGGCTGCTCGGCCATGGTCTGCGACGCGACCGGCGGCATCAACGGAGTCAACGCGAGCGATGCGCTGGTCGTGCTCAAACGTGCGGTCGAGGCCGTGCCGCCGTCCGCGCTGCGCTGTCCGAGCGCCGCGCGCCTGTGGATGGAGCAGCTGCTCGCCGCGATCCGCCTCGACATCCCGCGGCCCACCGTGCACGCCCGCAACCTCTTCCACCTGTCGGTCGCGATGTGGGACGCGTGGGTCGCGTACGACCACAAGACCAGCGCGGCGCCGTATCTGTTCGCCGAAAAGCCCGAGATCGACCCGGATGTCTACACCGCGCGCAGCGTTGCGATCAGTTACGCGTCGTACCGCATCCTTACGCACCGCTTCGTCGTCGGCCCGGGACACGTGGCAACGCAGGCGCATCTCGACGCCGCGATGGACGCTCTCGGTTTCGACCGTAGCTTCACATCGACGGAAGGGGACAATCCGGCCGCCGTCGGAAATCGCATTGCGGCCACCGTCATCGCGTACGGCGCAAGCGACGGTGCCAACGAAGCGAACAACTACGCCGACGATTCCGGCTACGTGCCGGTCAACGAACCGCTCTACCCGGCCCTCAGCGGCGCGACGATGGTCGATCCGAACCGCTGGCAGCCGCTGTCGCTCAAGTTCACCGTTACACAGAACGGCATTCCGCTGCCGATCACCAAGCAGACGTTCATCTGTCCGCACTGGGGCGAGGTCAAAGGTTTCGCGCTCGTGCCCGTCGATCCGGGTCCGCCCCCGCAGCTCGGCGGCGAGGGCGATCAGGAGTTCAAGAACTCGGCTCTCGAAGTCGTGCGATACAGCTCGCGGCTCGATCCGGCCGACGGCGTGGCGATCGACATCTCGCCGGGCGCAAAAGGCAACAGCGACCTCGGCACCAACAACGGCACAGGTCATCCGCTCAATCCGGCAACCGGCCAGCCGTACGCGCCGCAGGTGGTCAAGCGCGCCGACTGGGCGCGCGTGCTGGCGGAGTTCTGGGCCGATGGTCCCGATTCGGAAACGCCGCCCGGGCACTGGAACGTGATCGCCGATTACGTCGCCGATCATCCGCTCTTCGAGAAGAGGCTCGGCGGCACCGGCGATGTCCTCGACAACCTCCAGTGGGACGTCAAGGTGTATCTCGCGATCAACGGCGCGGTGCACGACGCGGCGATCTCGGCGTGGGGAAACAAGGGCATCTACGATTCGGCGCGACCGATCTCGATGATCCGCTACATGGCCGCACTCGGACAATCGTCGAATCCGGACGGACCGTCGTACGATCCGAACGGCATTCCGCTCGAGGACGGCGTCGTCGAAGTCATCACCAGCGAGAGCGCAGCTCCCGGCGGACGGCACGCGCATCTGGCCGAGCACGTCGGCGAAATTGCGATCCGAGCATGGCTTGGAAATCCCGAGCATCCCGACGTGGAGACCGGCGGCGTCGGATGGATCCTCGGCATCGACTGGGTGCCGTACCAGAAAGATACGTTCGTCACGCCGGCATTCGCCGGCTACTTTTCCGGCCACAGCACGTTCAGCCGCTCGGCCGCCGAAGCAATGACGCAGATCACCGGCACGCCGTTCTTCCCGGGCGGTCTTGCCGAATTCCATGCGGCGGCCCATCAGTTCCTCACGTTCGAAGATGGTCCGACCACGGACGTGACACTGGAGTGGGCCACGTATCAGGACGCCGCCGACGAAGCCGGACTGTCGCGTCTGTACGGCGGCATTCACATCCGTGCCGACGACTTCACCGGGCGCATCCTCGGCTACGACATCGGCCGCAACGCCGCCGCGCTTGCGAAGAAATACTGGGACGGCACGGTCGACCAGTAACCGGTCCGGGAGCGGCGCCGCGATCTTCGCGAGCGGCGCAGTGATTTGCGCGAGCGGCGCAGCGACTTCGGTGAGCGGCGCAACGCCTTCCGTGAGCCGCGCAGCGATTTCCGACGCTTCGCATTGCCGGAATTTCCCGCTAGCAGTCGCGCATGGACTACCAGCGTTTCCGCCTCGAGATTGCCGACGGCGTCGCCGAGATCACTTTCGCGCGGCCCGAAGGTGCCAACGCAATTGACCTCATCTGTTCCCAGGAGCTCGCCGAGCTTGCGCTCGTCTGCGACCAGTCGGACGAGATTCGCGCGGTGCTGTTTCGCGCCGAAGGCCCGATGTTCTGTGCGGGCGGCGACGTGCGCAGCTTTCGCGACGCCGGCGACGATCTGCCTGCGCTGCTGAAGCGCGTCACGCAGGGACTGCATACCGCGATCTCGCGCTTCTCGCGCATGGACCCGCCGGTCATCGCGGCGGTCGGCGGAACAGCCGCCGGCGGAGGCATGAGCCTCGCGTGCTCGGCCGACATCGTCATCGCGTCCGAGAACGCGCGCTTCACGATGGCGTATACACGCATCGGCCTGGTGCCCGACGGCGCGTCCACGTTCGTGCTTCCGCGTCGAATCGGCATCGGACGCGCGCGCGAGCTGATGCTTCGCAACCGCGTGCTCGGCGCAACCGAAGCGCACGAGCTCGGTCTCGTCGAGTACGTGGTCGCGCACGAGCGCCTCGACGACGAAGCGCGAAAGATCGCCCGCGAGCTCGCCGCCGGTCCGACGCGTGCGCACGGCGCCGTGAAGCGACTTCTGCTCGGCACCTACGACCACGGCCTCGAAACACAGATGGAGCTCGAAACCATCGGCATCGCCTCGATGGGCGCGACCGCCGACGCCAAAGAAGGCCTCGCCGCCTTCTTCGAAAAACGACCCCCGAAATTCCAAGGGAAATAAAAAAGGGCTCTTCGCGAGCTTGCGTGGGTGCACGGGGGCCCGAGCGGAGCGCGATCCCCGACGACGTCTTCACGGCGCGGCCGCCATCGCCTGGCGGTCGACGGCACGACATTCCGCGGGGAATGTTCGCGCATCGGCGAGATTGCCGCGCTTCGCATCCATGAAGTCGCGGCCGAAGTCGAGGTCGGCCTGATACTGGTTGTGTGCGGCGCAGCGCAGCTCGATGTTCCCGGGCGTAGGAGGTCCGCCCATCGCGAAGGGAGCTTTGTGGTGGAACTCGATGTTGCCCGTTTCGCGGCAGCGACGTCCTCGGCCGTCTACGTAGCAGCAACGTCCGGAGTCGCGTTGCCATACTTCGCGCCGCACGGCCGCGGGGATGGTGCGCGATCGCTGTCCTCGCTGCGATTCCGTCGTATCGGCGGTGGGCGTTGCGGCGGGACGATCGGGGCATTCCGCGTTCGTCGACGTGGTCGACCCCGGTCGATCGGTGCATTTTTCTTTCGGAGACGTCGTCGATTTCGGTCGATCGGTCGAGCCTGCCTTGCGCGCGAGTGTCCGGACGAGCAGCACGTCGATCGCACGACTGATGATCGCGGCCGCGTCGCGACCCGTCGCCGAGCGGCCCAGCAGATCCTGCAGCGACCGGAGCTTGTCGTGCGTTTCTTCGTCTATGGTGATCTCGATCTTGTAACGACGCGGGCTGAGCGGAACGATCGGCTTCGCTGACCGTGGAGCGTTCGCGAGGCCGACGACCGCGGAGTCCGGCGAGTCCGGCCGATTACTCGAACAACCGACCGACTCGCGGTCTGTCGAAGTGCACCGATCGCTCGCGCAGCCGACCGACTCGCGCTCTGTCGAAGCGGGCCGATCGGTCGCACCGCCGGCCTCTTCGCAATCCGGCGAAGCTCCGTCGCCCAAGACCGCCGGCTGAGCGTTCGCACCGCCGGCATCCTCGTGACCCGGCGAAGTCCCGCCGTCCAACGTTGGCGCCGCCACCGCCGGCCCAATGTTCGCCGCGCCCGCACCGCGACGCCCGGGCATCGCCCGAACACGCGACGCCACATCCGCTCGCGGCGCCAGCTCGGCAACCAGTCGCTCGACCTCACGCGAGCTCTTGTGCCTGGCGCGCTCGAGTACTCGCAGGTGGTTCTCGGTGGTCAGATGTCTTGCAAGCAGATGGATCGCGCTCAGATGCAGCTCGCCGCGCGCGACCAGGTCGAGGACGACCGGAAAGCGACGCGCCGTGCGCGCAGCCCAGAGCCGCTTGGCAGTTACCTGCTCCGACATGTGGAAACGCTCCATGCAGAAGCTGAACATGGAGGAGCAGGCATGCCTGGCCCACAGCTTGCGCTCGTCGATTTCGGCGATCGCGACGAGGAGCGCCGCGGTCGTTCGACGGTCGCGAGCGACGAGGTTCTCGAAATGATCGAGCAGTTCCTGTTCGGAGAGTCTTGCAATGATGTCGAAGGATGTCGTCATGACGACCCTTGTAACACGGGTTTTCCAGGCGTCGTTTTCCGCAAGGACGTGACGACCCACAGGTATGCGCCTTTCGCGACAAAGCGCGAGGTCTGAGCGGCGATACGGGCGGAGTCGCGAAAAAAGCAGAGCGCTCCGTTTCGCTTCGCTATAGGCGACCTCAAGCGGCGAAATATCGCGTCAAGCGAAATCGACATCGTGACGACGCTTCAATAACAAAAGTGGCATAGCCGGCCGTGACCCACGTCCAACTCGGCGCGTGTTTTTCGACGAACTTTTCAAACCCGCCGGCCGCGTATCCAAGCCCGCCGCCGCACGTATCCGAGCCCGACGCCGCGCGCGTATGATCCGACAAAACCTTTCGGACCCGTCGCCATCGCCCATCTCGAGCACGTGCTCAAGACACCGATCACTCTGAGCGCTGACGCATCGGACGTAACGTGCATCACATTCCCCGCGGAATGCTCGTGCACCACGACCGCGCTGGCCGTGCTGCGCATCGCAACAACAAGTCCATCGCCGGTAGCGACATCGACACGAGCCGGTGTCCAGCCGCATGAATCAACGCTTGACGCTAACCAAGCCATAGGATCGTCCGGCGTCGTATATGCGACGAAGAGTCACTCAGGCTGAAGTCGCTGACGATGACGCGCCAGCAATCTGAACAGTGCCCGTTTGATCAAAAAGCCAGAAACAGGGACCCATGCCCCCGATAAAAAGCGAACAGGTCCATCTACGCGTCGCGTCGGCCAACGCGCGCGCAGACAACGGGGACAGCTTCCGCGGAGGATGAAATGCGAATCCGACAGATTGCGCTGGTCGCGGCCGATCTCGATCGTGCGCTCGGCGACCTCACCGACGTCTTCGCGCTGAAGGTCGGGTTTCACGATCCGGGCGTCGGCGTCTTCGGCCTTCACAATGGTGTGATGCCGGTCGGCGAGCAGTTCCTCGAAGTGGTTTCTCCCGTCGCGGAGGACACATCGGCCGGCCGTTATCTCGAGCGCCGCCGCCGCCCCGGCATGGCCGGGCCCGATGCAGGCGACGGCGGCTACATGGTGATCTTCCAGACGCGCGACCTCGAGCGCCGCCGGCGCCACTTCGCCGACGAGCACGTGCGCGTCGCATGGGAGATCGCGTTCGACGACATCGCGACCGTGCATCTGCATCCGCGCGACACCGGCGGCGCGATCGTTTCCGTTGACGAGGCGCGCCCGTGGGAAAGCTGGCGCTGGGCGGGCCCGGACTGGCGCGATCACATCTCGACGACGCGCGTCACAGGCATCCGCGGCGTCGAAATCCAGAGCGACGATCCGGAGCGGCTGCGTGCGCGATGGGCACAGATCTTCGAGCTCGACGCGGCGCGTACAGCGAACGTTCTCGCGCTCGACGACGGCAACTGGATTTCGTTCTGCGAAGCCGCCGACGGCCGCGGTGAAGGAATTCGCACTGTTGCGCTGTCCACGCGCGATGCACCGGCGATTCGCGACGCGGCGCGTGCACGCGGCCTCGAGATCGACGACGACGGCGCGGTTGTCGTCGCCGGAAATCGTTTCTCCCTCGACTAAGGGAGAGCCTGTTTTTGCGCGCGCGCCGGAAAGTCCAGCGCATTGACCCTCCTGCTGTGCTACTTTGCCGGCCTTCTATGCTGAAAAACTTAGTTGGTGTTACCGGAGCAGCCGCTCTGCTGGTCGGGGTCTGCCTTCCACTGCCGTCATCGGCCACGGGAAGCTCTGCGACTACGGCGGAGTCTGTCCAACCCGCCCCTTCCGTCGCTAGCGATGCGGGCAACAAGCCCGACGTCATTGCGAGCCGTGAAAAGCTGCATCTCAATCCGACGTTCGATGCCGGACACGTTCCGTTCTCGATCCGCATCAATGGAATCGACACGTCGTGGACGACGATGTCGGCGTTCGTGATGCCGAACCAGACGCTCGAGCTTTCGGCGTCCGGTGGAGCGGGAGCATTCTCGGCCGAAGCTGCGACCGGTACGCTCGCAGCAACCGGAGCTGCGACGTGGAAATGGACCGCGCCCGCGCAGAGCGGCAGCCAGCAGATCCGCGTGCGCAACGCCGACGGAAGCAAGACCGCTGTCGTCGAGGTGTTCGTGCTGACGCCGTACGACGGCAACGGCAGCGTGGGCAGTTACAAGATCGGCGAGTACAAGGCCGAGGCCAAAGACGGCAACCCCGCGTACAACCGTCCGGTCGGATTCGTCGAAGTCACCGCGCAGAACATCGACACCAGGCTGTCGCCGCATTTCCGGCTCGGCCAGTTCCTCTGCAAAGGCAGCGATCAGTTTCCCAAATACGTTGCGCTCCAGACCGCGCTTCTGGTCAAGCTCGAAAACCTGATGGAAGCGCTCGCCGACCGCGGCCTTCCTGCCGAAACCCTCCACGTGATGAGCGGATACCGGACGCCTGCCTACAACGCCGGCATCGGCAACGAGACGACCTACAGCCGTCACACCTACGGCGACGCCGCTGACGTGTTCCTCGACCGTGACGGCGACGGAAAGATGGACGACCTCGATCACGACGGCGCGAGCACCAAAGAGGACGCGCGCATTCTCTACCAGCTGGTCGAGGACACGCTCGACCCGAAGCTGCCGGGGGAGTTCGCCGGCGGACTCGCGATCTACAGTCCGACCCCGTCGCACGGTCCGTTCGTGCACATCGATACGCGCGGAAAGCGCGCCCGCTGGTAGCGACCCGGCGCTCACCCGTTCCCTCCGGAACGAGCGTTCCATTGCGGCACCGTCAACCTGCCGCTAAGAACGCGCGATGATCGACATCACCACTGCCTCGGCCGGCCAGCTCGCCGAAGCGATCCGCCGCCGCGAGATCGGATCGCTCGAGCTACTCGACGCCTATGCTGCCCGCATCGCCACGCACGACCGCAACCTGAACGCCGTCGTCACGCTCGATCTCGATCGTGCACGCAAGCGTGCGCGCGAAGCCGACGACGCCCTCGTGCGCGGCGAGAGCTGGGGTCCGCTCCACGGGCTGCCGATCACGGTCAAGGATTCGTTCGAGACCGCCGGCATCCTGACGACGTCCGGATTCTCCCAGTTCGCAAAGCATGTTCCCGAAAGCGATGCGGTGATCGTCGATCGCACGGTTCGGGCCGGCGCGATCGTATTCGGCAAGACCAACCTGCCGACGCTCGCCGCCGACTTCCAGTCGTACAACCCGCTGTTCGGCACGACCAACAATCCGTGGAACGTCGAACGTGTTCCCGGCGGCTCCTCGGGCGGAAGCGCCGCCGCGCTGGCCGCCGGATTCACGTCGTTCGAGATCGGCAGCGACATCGGCGGCTCGATCCGCACGCCGTGCAACTGGTGCGGCGTCTACGGGCACAAGCCGACGCACGGGATCATTCCGGGACGCGGACATATTCCTGGCCCGCCGGGCACGCTCGCGGAGATCGATCTCGCCGTGGTCGGTCCGATGGCGCGAAGCGCCGATGATCTCGATCTGCTGCTCGGCATACAGGGCGGAGCATCCACCGATCGTGCGACCGCGTGGAAGCTCGACCTGCCCGCGCCGCGCCGCCGAAGGCTTGCCGAATATCGCGCCGCGCTGTGGACCGACGACGACGCCTTCCCGGTCGATCCCGCCGTGCAGAGCGTGCTCGCGGACGCGGCGCGAGCGCTGCGTTCGGCCGGAGTGGTCGTCGATGAAGATGCGCGGCCGGCAATCCGGCTCGCGGACGTCTATGACACATACTTCCGGCTGCTCGCGCCCGTGATGGTGGCCGGATTTTCATCCGAGCAGTACGCAATGATGGAAGCCATCGCCGCTTCGGCTCCGGCCGATGCCCAAGACGCCGCGACGCTGATGGCGCGCTACGGTACCGACTCGCATCGCACGTGGCTCGGCGCCAACGAAGCGCGCGAACGGATCCGCGCCGCATTCGCCGATTTCTTCACGCGCTACGACGTCCTGCTGACGCCGGTCACGCCGGTCACGGCGATCGCGCACGACCACAGCGACCCGCAGTCGCTGCGCACGATCACCGTCGCGGGAAAGAAGAGACCGTATTTCGACCTGCTCGGCTGGATCGCACCGGCCACGTGCGCGCTGCTTCCGGCCACCGCTGCACCGGTCGGCATCGCGGCCGACGGCATGCCGGTCGGCATGCAGATCGTCGGCCCGTACCTCGAAGACCGCACGACCATCGATTTCGCAAAACAGATGTCCGAAGTCGTCGGAGGCTTCCGCGCGCCGAAAATGGGGACAGGTACAATTTCGTAAACCTGCGAAATCATTACTGTCAGCTTTTCGACGAACACACGACGGGCCGGATTCCCTGGAGGATCTCGTGAGCGGAACGCAGTTGTACAGGGGCGGGCGCGTGCGTCCGATGGATGGTGCCCGCAGCAGCGATGCATCCGCGCCGGGCGCCGGCGACACGACGGCGCTCGTCATAAAGGATGGCCGAATCATCGCGACCGGAAGCGACGCCGACATGCGCGCGCTCGCCGGCTCGGGCGCAACGACGATCGACCTCGACGGCGCGACGGTGCTTCCGGGCTTCGTCGACACGCACCCGCACCTCTTCCACTTCAGCCTGCTCGAATACCCGCTCGTGCGCCTGTGGGATGCGACGTCGCACGACGACATCGTCCAGCGGATCTCCGCACGCGCCGCCACGACGCCGGCCGGCGAGTGGATCATGGCGACGCCCGTCGGCGAGCCGCACTACTTCATCCGCCGCTCGTGGCGCGATCTCGCCGAGCACGTGCTTCCCGACCGGCACGTGCTCGATCGCGCAGCGCCGGACCATCCGGTCTGGCTGCAGGCGTGGGGCCCGACGACGCCGAACATCTGCGTGTTCAATTCGGCGGCGCTTCGTGCGCTCGGCATCGACCGCGCGACCGACAGCCGTCAGAGCAACGTCTGGATCGAAAAAGACAGGAACGGTGATCCGACCGGACGGCTGAGCGGGCCGGTCAACATCTACTACACCGGCGACGCATACATGGACGAGCTGCTGATGCGCGTGCCGCCGCTCGACCCGTCGATCGCGATTCCAGCGACGCTCGACGGCGTCGCGAGCTACCACCGCCTCGGCGTGACCACGATCTACGAAGGCCACGTGATGGGTCCGGCGGAGATCGGCCTGTTCCAGGCGCTGCGCCAGATGAATCAGCTTCGCATGCGCGTGCTGACGTCGCTCGAAGCCGAGCAGTACTCGATGCCGTGGCAGAAGCCGATCAGCGACGAAGAGTTCGTCGACAACCTGACGCTGTCACGCGACATGACGTCGACGTCCGACGATCTGCTGCGCCACAACGGCGTCACGCTGTCGCGCGGCGGACCGCTGAACCCCGGCTTCCTGCGCATGCGAGAGCCGTACATCGGCCCCTACGGCGAGCTGACGCGCGGCCGTGAGTTCGTTGCGCCGGCGCGCGAGCGTGTTGCGCTCGAGTTCTGCGCCGCGCACGACGTACGGCTCAACTTCATCGGCGCCGGCTACGCGGACCACGACGACTTTCTCGCCAACGCCGAAGAGCTCGCCGCGCGCGTGCCGATCCGGCACCGCCGCTGGATACTGCAGCACAACTACCTGTGCACCGAGGATCATGCGCGCCGCTACGCCGGGCTCGGCTTCGTGGTCACGACCAGCATGTCGTTCTCGTGCGCGAAGGGAGACCTGTTCGAGAAACGCATCGGCTCGCATGTCTGGAAAGACCTGATTCCGCTGCGGCGGCTTCTCGATGCGGGTCTTACGGTCGCGGGCGGAAGCGACTGGGGACCGAAGAACATCTTCGAGCACATCGCGCTCGCCGAGACGCACGAGTTCTGGGGCAGCGGCCGGCGCAACGACGGACCGGCGCAGAAGATCGGCCGCGAAGACGCGTTGCGGATGTGGACATGCGACGCGGCAAGCGCACTCGGCTGGGAAGGCGTCGGGTCGCTCGCACCCGGCAATCACGCCGATCTCATCGTCGTCGACCGCGATACGCTCACGTGCCCCACCGAAGACCTGGCCGCGACGAAAGTCCTGCGTACGGTCCTCGGCGGCGAGGTCGTGCACGACACGATGACCTGATCGTCAGGATTCGAGCTCGGCGATGGTCTCGACGTGCTCGGTGTACGGGAACAGCGCGTACGGCGTCAGCCGCCGCAGCCGAAGGCTTCCGGCGCTGACGAGCTCGCCAACGTCGCGGCGCAGAGACTCCGGATCGCAGCTCACGTAAAGCAGCTGCTGCGGCGGCTTCGCCCGAAGCTGCGCGACGAGAGCCGCATCGAGCCCCTTGCGCGGCGGATCGACGATCACCGTCGATGCTCCGGCCAGCACACCGATGGCCGCACCCGCTTCGCCGGCGACAACCTTGGTTTTTCTTCGCAGGTCCCGGCCAAGCGCATCGAGGCCGAGCTCGAGCCCGCGCAACCCGTGCGGGCTGACCTCGTTGAACCGCACTTCGCGCGAACGTGCGACCAGCCCGAGCCCGATCGCACCGACGCCGCAGTAGAGCTCGGCCACCACACGATCGGCAGGCACGCGCGAATGCACGTCGGCAACCATCCGGTCGGCGACGTCGAGGTTGCTCTGGCCGAACGCGCCGGCCGGGAAGAACACGACCGTGCCGCCGATCGTCTCGCGCACGGCTTCGCTGCCGTGCAGCAGTCGCCATTCCGCACCGAAAATCGCGTTGGTACGCTCAGCGTTCCCGTTCCACCACAGACCTTGAATCCGGGGGCCGATCGCTGCGATGAGCTGGCCGGCCATCGGCCGCATCGATTGTTCGTCGCGATCGTTGGCGACCAGAACGATCTGGAGCATGCCCGAGCTTCGCTCGACGACGATCTGCACGTACCGCAGAAGGCCGACATGAGGCCGGTCCGCATACGGAGCCGCGCCGCTGGCGCGAATAGCCGCGCGAATCGCGCGTGCCGCGTCGTTGATCGCCGGATGATGGATTGTACACGACGGGATGTCGGCGATGCGGTGAGATCCTTCCTGGAAGATACCGAGCTTCGGAGACGACGCGCGGCCGCGGACGGCAAGGCGTGCCCGAACCCGGAACGCGGTCGGCGCTCCTTCGACGACCGCATCGAGCGCGGCGCCGGATCCGGCAGCGATCTCGCGAAGGATCGCAAGCGCGCTGTCGGCGATCCCGCGCTCGCCGTAGCGAGGACAGCCGGGACACGGCGGCCGGTGCGTGCACGGGATCATCGGGTCGCCTGCGTAGAGAGCTTTTCGGCGCTATCGATAATCTCAGCAATAGTGTACCCGGCTCGCATGATCGAGAGCGACATCCACTGCGGCCTGTGCGTCCCGATGTGTCCCGTCGCCCGCCTCGACGACGCAGCAGCGAAAGACGCCCTGTCCGGCGACGCCGTCGGCGCCCGCATCCGCGACTTGCAGGCTCCGGCCGGCGAGCCGTCGGGGCACGTATGGCGATGACTGCCGAAACCTCGATCCGCTTTCGCAGTGGTGCGATCGATCTCGCCGGACGGCTTGCCTCGGTGCCGAACGCCGCACTCGGGTGCGTCGTCTGCCATCCGCATCCTCTTTATGGCGGAGACATGGAGAGCTCGGTCGTCGTAGCGATCTCGCAAGCGCTTGCCGGCGCCGGCGTCTCGACGCTGCGTTTCGATTTTCGCGGCGCCGGCGCGAGCGGCGGCGTCCATGGCGGCGGCATTCCCGAGATCGACGATGCGCGCGCCGCGGTCGATGCGCTCGCCGCAGCGACCGGCCTTTCGCGCATCGCGGTTGCCGGCTATTCGTTCGGCGGCTTTGTCGCGATGAACCTGGCCGCAACCGACGATCGCATATGCGCCGTCGCCGCCGTATCTCCCCCGATTGCGATGCCGGGTTTCGAGCTGACGGCGTCCATTGCAGCGCCGATGCTGCTCGTGGCCGGCGACCGCGACTCGTACTGCCCCGTGCACAAGCTCTCGCAGTTCGCCGCTGGCGACGATCGAGCGAAAACGATCATTCTTACGGGCGCAGATCATTTCTTCGCGGGCCGCGAGGGCGAAGTCGCCCGGGTTGTCAGCGATTTCCTCTCGAACAGCTGATCGGACGATTGCCGCGGCGGCTTCACGTGCGACTGGCGTTCAGCGCACGGTTGCGATTGATGCCAAGAAGCCGCTCAACAGCGGGGGCGAGGGGTCTTGCGCATGAGCGGCATACTTGGCAAAGGTTTCGCGGAGGCCGCCGCATGGTGCATCCCGTTACGAACATTCTTCGCCCCTTCGAATCCAAACCGGAAACCGAAGTGCTCGAGACTTTTGCGGCGACCGACCATTTCCTGTTCGAGCGCGTCGTGTCGTGCGGACACTCCACGCCGGCAGGAATGTGGATGGACCAGCCCCGCGACGAGTGGGTCGTGCTGCTCTCGGGCTCGGCGCGTCTTCGCTTCCAGACCGGCGACGAAGTGGTCGAGCTCAAGCCCGGCGACGCGCTGAAGATTCCGGCGCACTGCCGGCATCGGGTCGACTGGACGACTCCTGAAGAGGAGACCGTCTGGCTGGCCCTGCACTACGACAACGCCAGCGAGGACGAAGAAGACCTCGAGATGGCTACCAACTAGTCGGATTTTCGGGGCGGCGCCTGTCGCCGCCAATCCCGGCGTTCCCTGCCAGGAACGTCAGGGCATCCCGATGCGTGCCACGATCGCGAAGAAGTGGCAGGTGCTGCCGCCCATCACGAACAGGTGCCAGACCGAATGCGCGTACGGGCGGTGCGACAGGAACACGCAGGCCCCGAGTACGTAGGAAGCACCTCCGGCGAGCACGAGCGTGGTCGTCGTCGGCGGCAGCGAGGCCAATAGCGGCCTCGCAGCGAAGATCGCCACGAAGCTCATCGTCATGTAGGTCGCCATCGACAGGTACTTCATCCGGCCGGTGAAGAAGTATTTGAAGACGACCCCGGCGATGGCCATCGTCCAGACCACCGAGAACATGATCCATCTGGTGCTGCCGACAAGGGTCAGCAGCACGAGCGGAGTGTACGTGCCCGCAATGAGCACATAGATCGCGCAGTGGTCGAAGACCTGGAGCCGGCTCTTGGTCGGCGGATGCGACGCGGCGTGATAGAGCGTCGAGGACAGGTAGACGAGGATCAGCGAGGCGCAGTAGATGACGACACTCGGAACCTGCAGCGGATTCTGGCTGGCCCAGGCCATGCCGACGAGCGCGATCGCACCGGCGATGCTCGCGAGGAGCCCCGCGCCGTGGGTCACACAGTTGATGATTTCTTCGCGCCGGTGGCGCTCGGGAAGCCGGCTCACTTTTCCCCCATCCCCTTTCCGTTCTCGTCCTCGCGGCGCGCGTGACGAAGCACGGACCGCCGGCGGCCGCGGAATCTACCCCGGTTCGGACCGCGCCGTAAAGGGACTGTCCGCCGATTTCCGGATTCCCATGCGAATGACGCCGGCATGAGGCAGCGCCTTGTCCTGGTCGGCGCGGGCCACACGCACGTCCTGGTGCTTCGGCGCTGGATCGATACGCCGGTGGACGCCGACGTCACGATCGTCACCGCACGCGAGGATTCGACGTACTCCGGCATGGTTCCGGGCGTGATTGCCGGAAATTACCGCATCGAGGATGCCCGCATCGCGGTGCGACCACTCGCCGGCCGCGCGCGAGCCGCCGTCATCATCGAAACAGCCCAGCGCGTCGATCCCGAACGGCGCGTCATCCAGCTTTCGACTGGGGCCGAGCTTGCCTACGACGTCGCAAGCCTCGATGTCGGTTCGGCCGTGCGCGGGCTCGATACTCCCGGCGTTCGTGAGCACGCGATCGCGACCCGGCCGATCGACGACTTCGACGAGCGCGTGCAGCGGCGCATCGATGGTCTCGGCAAAGCGCGGCTCCGCATCGCCGTGGTCGGAGGAGGCGCTGCCGGTGTGGAAGTATCGTTCGTCATGAGGGCGCGGCTCGCAGCGCAGCGCATCTCCGCCGCGATCACGCTCGTCTGCGGAAAAGACGGGCTGCTTCCCGGTTACGGCTCGCGAGCGCAGCGGCTCGTCATGCGCGAGGCGTCGAAACGGGGAATCACAATCGATCGGTCGGCAGACGTCGAGCGAGTCGACGGCGACGGAGCGCTGCTCTTCGGCCGGCGCGTGGAGGCGGATCTCGTGGTGTGGGCGACCGGGCCGGCCGCTCCCGCGCTGATCGCCGCATCTCCGCTTCCGCACGACAGCCATGGCTTCGTGAGCGTTGCACCGACGCTTGCGGTTGCGGGAACGCGAGCGCTGTTTGCCGCCGGCGATTGCGCGACGATCGACGGAGCCGAGTGGGTTCCGAAAGCCGGCGTGCACGCGGTGCGCGAAGCGCCGCTGCTCGAGAAGAATCTGCGTGCGGCGATCGCCGGTGCGGCGCTCGAAGAATACGTGCCGCAGCGCAGTTTCCTGTCGCTGCTGAATCTCGGAGACGATCGCGCGATTGCGACGAAGTGGGGCCTTGCGGTGTCCGGACGGATGGCGTGGCGTCTCAAGGACAGGATCGATCGCGGATTCGTGCGTCAGTTCCGCTAACGCGCGGACGCGGCCGCCCACCGCTGATGATGCGGCAGGCTGTCGTCGAGATAGTAGGCGGTCTCTTCGGTCACGACGAGGATCTCTTCGAACTTCGAACCGGTCGCACCACGCGCGACGTGCGGCTCGACCGCCCAGAGACCCGGCTGCAGCGGGCAATCCGACTGGCGCGTGTTGTTCCAGTTCGGAGTGAAATCCGCCGCGAGATTGGCCGCAACGAAGCCGTAGGCAAAGAAGTAACTGACCGGCAGCGGCGCAAGGCCCCAGATCCGCTGCGAGCCGAGCCAGCCGCCCGCGCTTCGCGTGATGCGGTGCGCGAGCACGCGGCCGATGTGCTTCTTGTGGCAGTTCTCGAATCCGGCCGACGTGATCATCGCGTCGATCTCGCGCGCAACGCCGCGCATGTTCGCGCGCCCGGTGGCACGCTCGAGAATGTGCTTGCGGCAAGCTTCGAGCAGGCGATCGGCCTCGCCGAACGTCGCAGGGTCCGCAGCGGGGCGCGGTACCGCATAGGAACAGTCGATCATGTAGCCGTCGAAGATCGGCGCCGCGTCCACGATCACTGCGTCCTCGTCCGCAAGCACGCGGTCGGTCGGAAGCGCGCCGAGCTCGCCGAAATCGCCCGGGTACGTGCTGCGCTCGCCGAACAATGCGACCGGCACGTGGAAGTAGCTCTCGACGCCCTGACGCTTGAACGCGCGGCGCAGAGCCCGCGTGGCTTCCTTCTCGGTGATGCCGGCGCGCAGGCCATCGGCGACCTCGACCAGCGTCGCATAGACCTGGCGCTGCAACGTGCGGAACTTCTGGAGCTGTTCGTGCGTGAAGTCGGTGGTTTGAACCCACATGTCGATTTGTCTCCGCCGGCTCGCTCAGCCGGCCACCTCTTTGCGCGCGTGCCGTCACCGCGGCTGCTACGTTCGAGTTTCCTTAGAGTCAAGGAGCGTAGCGAAATGCACCGGTTGCATCGGTCCGACGTGCGAGGTCTTAGGTGGCCGGACCTGTTGCGCTCCGGGCGCAGGAACGTCCGCGAAATCCGACTGGAGGAGATCTCCGATGAAAATCTACACCGACGCCGTCGGCGCCCCGAATCCGAGGAAGCTGCGCGTGTTCTGCGCCGAGAAAGGCATCTCCATTCCGCACCAGGTCGTCGACCTCATGAGCGGAGAGAACCGCCAGCCCGAGTTTGCGAAGAAGAACCCGATGATGGGTCTTCCGGTTCTCGAGCTCGACGACGGCTCGTATCTGAGCGAATCGCTCTCGATCATGGAATATCTCGAAGAGCTGCACCCGGATCCGCCGATGATCGGCACCAATCCCGTCGAGCGCGCACGCACGCGCGAGGCGGAGCGCATCTGCGAGCTCGGCGTGATGGCGTCGATCGGAACGATCTTCCAGAACACCAGCCCGTTCTTTGCGGGGCGCATCAAGCAGTCGGCCGATGCAGCCGAGAACGCGCGCGGAAGGCTTGCGCAGGTGCTGGCGGTCGTCGACGCGCGCATCGGGTCGCAGCCGTTCGTGGCGGGCTCGCGGCCGACGATCGCCGACTGCACGCTGATCGCAGCCTGCGGATTCGCAGGCTTCGCGGGCGTCGAGCTCGATCCGAAGCTCGAGAACCTGGCGCGCTGGCACGCGGATTTTCAGAAGAGGCCGAGCGCGTCGGCGTAAAGACCTGCGCGCTCGCCGCGCTGTTTCGCCATTTCGATCCTGGCGGATGCCGTGCCTTCACGGGCACGGCGTCTTACGGCGTGTGGCCGTACAGGCGTTCGCACGCCGCATAGCAGTCCGCTGCGCCGCCCGAATCTTTGCAGTCGCGCTCGCACGACGCCTGATCGACGACGCTGCGCCGGGGCAGCGGCGAAACGATCCCCGTACCCGTCGGTAGCATCCGCAGGAACAGACCGGCGACCAATCCGGACGCAGCGGTCCCGACGAGGATCAGCAGGAACAACGCGGGAATCGCCGCGAGCGCCCACTTGACCATCAGGATGACCATCGAAATGAAAGGGATCCGGACGTCCCTTACCACCACGGGTTGCAACTCGAGCATTCAGGCTTCCTTTGGCACAAGGCCTTCATGGCCGCGCTCTCGCGCAGACCTGCGACAGGCCTGTTCGATGCCAGCAACCGCGCGCATTCGCGATCAGTTGCAGCTCGGAAGTGCCTCCGTCGCCAGATACCACGCCTCGAGCGTCGAGAACGTCGTCGTCTGCGGGAAGTCGCCCTTCCAGAGGTTCAGGTACGTGAGCTTTGCGTGCGGCATCGTCGGCGATCCGCCGGCAAAACCAGAACCGTTGTCGCAGAGGCGGCCCGACCACGGAAACGAGCTCCACGAGCTGAACGAATAGTGCGCCGCATGGCAGCCGCGGCATGCGCGCGCGTAGACGTCGTCGTGAAGGTCGGATTCGTCGCCCGGCTGGCCGATGTCGTCGTCCCATGCGGTCGGACGCCACGGCGTGAATGTTCCGCTGACGAGATTGTTGCCGTACCAGCCCTTGATCAGGTCGCGGATCGGATCGACCGGCTTGGTATACAACACGATCTGGTTGAGCTTGCGGATGTCGGCCGCCTGCGACGCGAGCGACGCGGCCGCCGGAAACTTGTACGTGTCGGTATCGAACGGCAGGAAAGACGAGAAGCCTGACTCCTCGCGCGTAAGCTTCGAAATGAGGTCCTGGCGCAGCAGGTAGCCTGCATCGGTCGGCGACGTATCGGTCGCGTCGATGCCGGCAAGCACGAGACCTGGCTGGTTCAGGCCGTCGACGATGTTGTCGACGTTCGTCGACTGACCCGAATCGCCCGGCCAGTCGCCGCCGTGACAGTTCATGCACAGCTCGGGAACGCTCTTGTTGCCGCAGCCGTCCAGATTCGCCGCCGTCAGCCTTTTGCCCGCCGCCGTCCGTCCGTTGTAGACGAAGAACTTGGTGATCGCGCCGAGCTGGCCGAAGCCTTCGACCGGGCCGAACTCCATCGCGACCGTGCCGTACGCGTTGGGCGGATTGACGAGCGGATTGGCCACGAAATTGATCTGCCCCTGGTAGGCAAGGTCGGCATTCTGCGGATCGTTAGTCGGATAGTTGAAGCAGTGGTCGGTCGTGTAGTTGGTGACGTAGCACGCGACCGTGGACGGATAGAGGTTGAAGAGCTTCGAATACTCGGCAACCAGCGGCGATGCGAGGATGTCCGAGCGAAGCGCTTCGACCAGGCTCTGGGATGAGGTTCTCGCCTCGATCGGCCTTTCCGCGATGATCGAGCTCCACGACGTGACGCGGCAGTGCATCTCGCGGCCGAAGCCGAGATCGTTGCTGTTGAGATACCACGCGCTGACGACGTCGGGCCCGAGACCGGTCGTGCTGAACCCGTTCTTCTGCCACCAGCCGCCGAGCGTCATGCGCTTGCACTTGCCCATCGGATCGGTGCCCGCGTCGACGATGCCGTCGCAGTTCATGTCGATGCAGTCGGGATCGACCAGGTTGTAGTACAGGCACGCGTCGCCGGCGCTGTTGCGCGACGGGTTGCGGTATTTGTAGCTGAGGAAGTCCGACAGGCCGCCGCTCGGCGTAGGAACGCCTGCCGTATAGCCGAGCCCGCACAGGAATTTCTGCAGCTTCACCGGTCCGATGCACGGACTGGTGATCGGGCCGATGTTGATCGGGCCGATCGTCGCGACGAGGGTTTCGATGCCGCCCTTCGCATCGCTTGCCCACAGATTGACCTGCTGCATGTTCGAATCGCTGCCCATCTGCCAGTCGACCTGGGCGCCGCTCGCGCGCCGGTCGTCGGCGAGCGCACCGCCCACGAACTTTCCGTTGCCGCGCGTGATCTCCCAGCGGTACTCGAGCGGATCGTCGTCGGTGAACGATGCGTGCAGCGTGACGACGTCACCGGCATCTACGGTGGAAGGATCCGTCACGGGCTGACCCTGATCGTCGGTCATGTCCACGGTCCCGCCGCTCGGCAAATCGTTCGTGGTGTCGATGATGACAGGACTCGTCGAAAGCGGCGGTGAGCCGAGATCGACGGAGACGTTTTCGGTTCCGCAGTCTGCGTGAAGCGTCTGAGCGCCGGAGAGCGGGACGGCAACCACGAAATCGCCGGTAGGAGACACCGGCGTTCGCTCACCGCTTGCGGGCTGTCCGGTCGGAGAGACGACCACGCCGCCGCGAAGCGCAAAGTCGGCAACGGTCGAGGCCTCGAAGCACGGGCTTGCGTCTACCCGCCGGACGCGGCCGGTGACGACCTGTTCGTTTGCGCCGAGCGGGAAATCGAGAGCGCGGTCGCCGAAGTAGACCGGCCCCAGCCCGACATCCACGAGCTCCGGCGAGCACGAAATGACGCCGCCCCGGCTCAGGCAAATCTCCACACGCTGGAGCGGGCGCACTCCGACGTCGATGCGTCCGTAGGCGTCGGAAACCATCTGCCCGATGATCTGGTGCTGCTCGTTTCGCACAACGGCGTGGACGCTCGACGCGCCGACCTTTGCCGTCATGCTTCCGGGAACGTTGATCTCGATGCGGCCGATGACGCGACCTGACACGCCGAGGTGCGTCAGGGAGATCACGACGGCTGCTCCCGCCGCTCTGGCCTCGCGGAGCAGGCAGCCGCTCACGCTCGCCGCCGTACGGTCGGCCGCAACCGATGGACACGCACCGAGCTCGGCGATCGCGGTCGCATCACAGGAGCCGGCTACCTTGTCGACGATCTTTGTCGACGCAGCGTCGAGCTCGAGCTGTGTCAGCGCGATGCAGGCTTCGACGATGTGCGAAGTTTCGCCGGTTACGGTCTTCCCGGCATCTTCGCGGTCCTGGCAGGAAGACCCGAGTTTCTTGAAGGAGATCAGCAGCCCTTTTCTCAGCGCCGCGTCGAGTGCGGACTGGCAATGCAGGGCTGCGTCACTCGGCGCGGCTCCGCCGCCGGCGCTCGAAGCTGTATGAAGCGAATCGATGAGATCGTCCACGAGCCGATCGATCTCGCTTCGAAGTGCAGGAAAGAGCGCAGCAAGCGGCGCGAGCGACAAGCCCGCGGGCCGAGGCTCCGACAGCTGCTCGCTCGTCATCGTGCCGCACGACTTGGTAATCGTCTCATCGAGCTTCGTTGCTGCCGCCGCCAGGGCATCCGTTACCTTCTGGTCGCTGCACGGGTTCGTGCCGGGGTTGCCGAAGGCGTCGAAATCGCACGCCGCCTTGATCTTGAGCGTTGTGGTCGCGTAGAGGCGTCCGGCTTTGGAAACTGCTTTCTGGCAGGGCAGTTGCGACTTGAGGACGACGGCCTGCGCGTCCGGCGCTGCGGCGAGAGCACCTGCAAGCGCAATGATGACGACGAACCGCGGGAAGCGGATGGAGAAGGCCTGGTCGAACATGTCGTTCCCTCCGGAAGACGGGCGAATCAACGAAGCGAAGCGCGGGCAGGAGGTGTGATGTTGCCTGTTGGGCAGCAGTCTGGCGAGGAGATTCGGGTGCGCGGGCAGAATCAGGTCGAGAGCGGAGCCGGGCGGCCTGGTCTCGCGCAGGCCTGACGCCCTGAACAGTGGTTCAACGCGTCAGTTCGCCGGCGTCATTGCGACCACCGGAATGTCTCGCTGCGTGCGGCGCTGGTATCCGGCGTAACCGGAATACGTCGACGTGATCGTCGGCCACCACTTCTTCTTTTCCTCGGCCGAAGCAGTGCGCGCTATCAGCTGTTCCTTGCCCCTGCCCCGCTCGATCGTGACCGACGGATTGTGGACGAGGTTCTGGTACCACTGCGGATGACGATCGTCGCCGCCGTAAGAAGCGATGATGACGACGTTGCCATCGAGCTCGAAGTACGTGAGCGGCGTCGTGCGGGGCTGGCCGCTTTTGCGGCCCGTGGTGGTGAGCAGCAGTACCGGCATGCCGGCTACTCTTCCGCCGAGTCCGCCGCCGGTCAGGCGGTAGAGGGATTCGTGGATGCCTGTGATGAGTTTGGCGACGTAGTCTTTTGCGTTCGGCATGTGACCGGTTCCTCTTCCCCCAGCCTCGCGAAGACTGGAGCGGGTAGCAAGGCGGCGCACAGGAGAAGGCCGCTCCGGGGTGACTCGGAGCGGCCTTCTTGTGTGCTCGAGCGCTACGACCTCGTGCTGTCTTACTTCGTCGCAGGAGCCGTGCGGAGGTCGTCGTGGATCCTCTCGGATTCCTTCAGATGCATTTCCACGGTGGGAAGCGTCTTGGTGGCAAATGCCTTGATTTCCGGATCGAGCCCGCTGGTGGACTCGTTACGGAACAACGTCTGCATTTCCCGATGCGCGTTGATGCCGGACTCCTGAATGTAAGTCTTGTCGAAGTCATGAGCCGGTGTGGAGCTGATCTTGTCGACCAGCGCCTTGTGGTTCGCGTTCGGCACGTCCGACAGCGTTACGCCCTTGGCTGTTGCGATGCTTCTCAGCTCGTCGTTGGCCTTGGTGTGATCGTTGATCATGTGCTGCGCGAACTCCTTGACCGACGGCGACATCGACTTCTCGAGGGCAATGCGCGCCATCTGGACTTCGGCGATTCCTCCGCTGGCCGCATTGAGCATGAAGTCCTTGTCGGCCGCCGGGATCAGTCCCGCCTTGAGTCCCTGCGCTACGCCCGCCCCGAGATCCTTGCCGATCTGGCCGAGTCCGGTTCCTTCGGCTTGCGCCGTGCCGGCCGCAACGAACACGATGCAACTGATGATGGCCGCGATGGTGGTGTTTCTCATAATCTCCTCCAGTTGTAGTGCGCACGTACTGCGGGACTGCCCGCCTTGTCGAGACGATGGCACCACGCGGTCAATCGATGAAGTGAAAGCGGACGCATTCCGTGAAGAATGCGCAGGCGAGGTACGGACGGCGTCCACCGCCGCGTGCCATCTGCCCGGGTGAGTGAACGAGCCCGAGGTCGCGAGCGACTTCCTCTCGAAGCGGCCCACGGATCTCGCGTCAAAGGTCGGCGATCGGCGGCTGCTTACTCCGGGCGGACGGTCACAGCCCAGATCCTTTCGATCTCGGAGCCGTCGCCGGCGCTGTGACCAAGCGCGATCACCTCTCCTGGCCCCGGGGTCGCCTCATGCGGAATCTTCACCCGCGCATCGAAGCGTCCGTCGTCGCCGACGGGTGCAGTCCCGATCGCAAACTCGTCGGCATCGGAGTCGAAGAATCGGATCGCCACCGTCGATCCCGGCACGAAACCGCCAGCCGACACGCGTACCCGCCGGCTGTGGGCGACCGAGCCGAGAGGCACCGTCGTGTCGCCGGGATTGGTCACCGCACCGGTGGTCGTCGGCAGCTGGACGATGATGTTGAACGAGTTGCTCCCGGTGTTCTTCGCGCGATCCTGCGAGGTGCACGTCACGGGCGTGTTCGAGCCGTTCGCAAAGCTGCTGCCGCTCGGCGGCGTACACGTCACCGCAGTCGCGCCGTCGAGCGAATCTGCGGCTGCCGGATTGGTGTAGACGACCGTAGCCGACGCCGCCTTGGTCTCGACCACCACGTCGCTGCGGCGCACCACGACCGGCGGCGTCGAGTCTTCGATGTACACCAACGCCTTCGTGCACTTGGACACGTTGCCGGACGCATCGGTCGCGGTTGCGCTCAGCGTCGTCGTAGTGTCGTCGCCGACGACGAATCCGAAGCCCGATTCGAGCACAGCTTCCGTGAACGTGGCCGTGGTCCCCGTGCAGTTTGCCGTCCTGTAGAGCGTGATCCTCGAGCCGGCCTCGGCACCTCCGCGCACGATCGGATTGTTGTTGTTGGCAGGCGAAGCGGGAAGCGCCTTGAGAACGGGCGGCGGCGGTGCGACGACGTCGATCGTCAACGGCACGGTGAATGTGAATCCGCGCAGGTTCGCGATCAGCTCGTCGCGCTGTTCCGCGGTGATCTGCGCGAGGTTGAACGCATTCTGGACGTTCTCGCGCCAGCGGCTCTGCATGCCGGCCAGGTCGAACGTGGCCTTTAGGATTCCTCCGCTGAAACCGATCTGCACCGGCGGCACGATGGTCGGCGGCAGCGGGCCGTCCAGCGGCGGAATGAACTCCGCGCCGAACTTCTGGCTGATCGGACGCGCGTCCTCGAGAACAGTCGCGGCGAGCAGTCTCGGGTGACCATCGGGCCACGTCGGTGTGATCGTGACGGAGAGCTCGCCCGTGCTCGGCAACGGCGCGGCAGCGCGGAATTCAAACGACAGCGAATCGCGGATGTCGGCGAGGCTGCGCGCATGAACCTCGTCGCGGAAGAGTGCGCGTCCGAGCGCCGCGGACATCTCGACGCCGGGCAGAAGTGTACCGGTCATCGACGCGGTACCGACGACCACCCTGAAACCGGCCTGCGAGGCCGCCATCGTGTGCGTGGCCGGAAGCCAGAAATGGTCGCCTACCCGGCGCACGATCTCGTCCTGCGTAAGATGCGCGATACTCACGAGGCGGTCGATGATCGTTCCGTCCGGCGCCACCAGGAGCGATGTCGGAGTGCCTGCGCCGGGCTCCGATCCGACGTAAAGCTGGCTGGACTTGTACATTGCCGACGCGTTGCTCCCGCTCGCGTGAAGCACGGGCTCCTGCAGCGAGAATGTGTCTCTCCACGTCGCGGCATTGGTTTGATTGGTCGGAGCGCCCTGCGTGTTCTGCCAGAGCAGCGGAACGACGTGCAGCTTGAGCGCGCTTGCGGCCAGCTCGGCCGTGGCCGGCGCCGCATTCTGTTGCACGTCGCGGCACGGCAGACACCACATCGCGCAAACGTCGATCAGCAGGTAGCTCGTGCCGCCGTCGAGAAAGGAGCGGATGGAGCGCGAGACGCCCGCCTGGTCGACTGCTGTGAAATCGGCCAGCTGCTGACCCGGCCGGTAGCCGACAGGCAGGTTCATCAGCGCAAAGATCGCGGGATTGGGCGCACCGGCATTGGTTGCAAAGATGCCGAACAAGCCTGCGGTGTTGTTGGCGGTCGCCGTCACGGAGGCGACCCCGCTGCTGTTGGTTACGACATCGGTCGAGGACAGCGTCGCGGCGGCGGGGTTCGTCGGCTGCGCGAGCGCGAAGTGAACGCTGGCTCCCGCAACCGGCTGGCCCGAGTCATTCGTCGCGATGACCTGCAGCGGGAATGGGAATGGTTGGCCGAGGCCGGTCGTCTGCTGACCGATCTGATCCGACACGGGCCGGAGCATCAGCGCGCGTGCCGGTCGAGGCAGGACCAGCAGCGCAACCGCCAGAAATCCGAATGACAAAGGACGAACGAGCGGGCGGGACGAGAGCGTGAACATATGGAGCCCTCCGGCAATGAAAGTGCTCGCCCGCCATCGCTTCTCCTCGAAGCAGACGTGCCGGACGTCCCTCCCTTGGGCGCGAGACTAGTGGAAAGGCGGCGGGACGGTCAAGGCTACCGCGTTGGCCTGACCGCATGCTCGGCGCCGGCTCGCGCGGATCTCGATAGTTGCTCACGAAATTGGGGCGGCGGTGAGCCACGTTGCACGCGCCGGTACCGTCGCAAGCAAGGAGTTTTTCGCCCGGCGGATGGTTGGAAACGCGAGGCGGACCCGCGCAGGATGCGCGGCGATGCGCATTGCCACCTGGAACGTCAATTCGCTGAAGGCGCGGCTCGAGAAGGTCACGTGGTGGCTTGCGCGCGCAGAGCCGGATGTCGTCCTCATTCAGGAGACCAAGCTTGGCGATGCGGACGTGCCCGCGCTGGCGTTCCGTGCCGCGGGCTACGAGCTCGCGCATCACGGCGAAGGTCGCTGGAACGGTGTCGCGATCGCGAGCCGCGTCGGCCTTTCGGACGTCGTCACGAATTTCGGCGAGCCGTTCCGGCCGCGAACGGCTGACGACGTGGGAGATGACGAGCCTCTGTGCGAAGCGCGCATGATCGCCGCAACCTGTGGAGGCGTACGCGTCGTCAGCATCTACGCGCCGAACGGCCGCGCCGTGGGCACACCGTTCTACGGTGCGAAGCTCGTCTGGTTCGACCGCCTCACGCGCTGGACCGCGGAATCCTGCAATCCTGCCGACGCACTCGTCATCGGCGGTGATTACAACGTGGCGCCCGAAGACACAGACGTCTGGGATCCGGCGGAGTGCAACGGCGGCACGCACGTCTCACCGCCGGAACGAGAGGCGGTCGCACGTCTTTGCGCATGGGGCCTCGCCGACGCGTACCGCATGCGTCACCGCGAGGTCGGCCGCTACACGTGGTGGGACTACCGCGCCGGATGTTTCCACAAGAACTACGGCATGCGGATCGATCACCTGATGATGAGCAAACCGGCGGCCGCGCGGCTCATCGACGCCGACATCGATCGCGAGGCGCGCAAAGGAAAGCCGGTTCCGTCGGATCACGCGCCGCTGTTCGCGGACCTCGACGCGGCAGGAAAGAAGATCGACACCGGATGGGCCGGCGTGGACGAGAAGGCGGCGAAGCGGCGTTCTACGGGCTGAAGACTGCGAACCGGCGCGTGCGGAAACTCAGGATGCTCCGTCGATCATCCGCCCGAGACTGCCCAGCACCGAGCCTTCCTCCATTCCACCGCGGCCCATCCTCGGCGCCGCTGCCATGATACGCCCCGCCATGCGACTGAGCGGCAGAGATTGCAGCCACACGCGACCCGGCCCGCGCAGCGTGGCGAAGAACAAGCCTTCGCCGCCGAAGAAGGCAGTCTTGATCCCGCCAACGAGCTGAATGTCGTAGTTGACGCTCGGTTGAAACGCGACGATGCAGCCCGTGTCGACGCGCAGCAGCTCACCCGGCGCAAGCGTTCTTTCGAGAATTGCGCCTCCCGCATGCACGAATGCGTATCCATCTCCCTGCAGGCGCTGGAGGATGAACCCTTCGCCGCCGAAGAAACCGGTGCCGAGCTTCTTTGCGAACGCGATGCCGAGCGAGACGCCTTTCGCCGCGCACAGGAACGAATCTTTCTGTGCGAAAATTTCTCCACCGATTTCGGAAAGATGAATCGGAATGATCTTGCCGGGAGACGGCGCACCGAACGCAACCTTCTTCTTTCCGCCGCCGCGATTCTGGAAGACCGTCATGAACATCGACTCGCCGGTGACCAGGCGTTTGCCCGCACCGACGAGCGCTCCGAGAAGTCCGCTCTTCTGCTGCGACCCGTCCCCGAAGATCGTCTCCATCTCGATGCCGTCGTCCATGAACATCATGCCGCCGGCTTCGGCGACGACCGCTTCCATCGGGTCGAGCTCGATCTCGACGAACTGCATGTCGTCGCCGACGATTCTGTAATCGATTTCGTGCATGGATTTCTGCATGGGGTGCTTCCTTTGTTTGAGTGAGCGTCCGTAGTGAGGTCGAGCTCGGGGCGGCGATTCGCCGCGTAACTCAGCAGATGCCCGTTCGGCGGGCGGGATGCAATTGGACGGGCGCGGATTCCGTGGGGATCAGTTAGGAGGTGGTTCAACGGCACACGTTCGGCTATTGATCTCGAGAGAAAAGCGGAAATCGCGATGGGCGAGGAATCCGGCGTGCGGGAAAAACCTGGGGAGTAATGTGGCGAGCCAAGTCAGCGGTCCCGTATCCTTGGTCTGTGTTTCGATGTTTATCGGTACCTGACGCAAGACGCACGAGCCGATCTCAACGTCGACGGTGCGTGCTCGCGGGGCCCAGCGCGCGCACCACTGAAGGTACTGTCGAAAGCAAGAGTAATATGCCTCCGGGGCACGCTCAAGATGTCGGCACGTGCCAACCTCCGCGTTTGGATGGATGGCTTGGATGTACTCGAAACCTTCAACGGTGCGAGCAGTTGCGAGGTATTCGTTCTGCTGTCCGAAAAATCGCAACGTGACGTTATGTGGAACGAGCGAGGTCGGATAGTCAGCCTTTCGTCCGTAGTCTTTTACTTTGATATCCACCGTGGCGCGTGTCTGCGCCAGTATCAGTTGACAGATCCATGCAACTACCAGGGTTGCGGTCGCTAGATATGGAGCTCTTGAACGAATGGTCACGCTACAGTCACCTCGCGAGAGAGCGTTGCCGCCGCGACACGCCCTTTCAGATGGCCGAGCTGCCCCGACATTCCGCGGGGAATGTTTGTTTCGGGCCGGCGCCAGAAGGCGTCTCTATCTTAGATCGTTACGCCCTGTTCCACACAGCGGGAGTGTGTCGGCGGACGCTCATTGCGTAATTAGGCAGCGACAGCGTACTCGCGCGCTAATGAATGCACGCGTCGTTCGACGTCGCGAAGGTATTTTCGGTCCACCTGTGATCGCCGCAACCCGCCACCTCGTCGGTCATGTCGCGTACGGAGTTGAGCGACGAGTCGTTGCGCGCGATCTTGACCTTTGCGGCAGACGCCTGGACACGAATTCCGTAGGCGTTGTAGCTGACGGTGTTGTCCAAGGCCTTGGCCGAGGCTGCAATCACGAGACCGTCGTCGGCGTTGTTCGCGATCGTCGAATCCCGCACCCCGCAGCCTTCTCCGTTGACAACGACGCCGTCCCCGTTGGACGCGGCGTTGCAGGTCAGTTTGTTCTTGATGCCGCCGAGGTCGACGCCGGACGTCGCGTTGCTGCCGGCCGTTACGAAAAGCAACCTGTTCTTGTTGCCGATGACGTTGAAGCCGGCTGCACCGTTGCCGTTGGAGCTCGACGATGTGACGGAATTTCTGTCGCTGCCGATGTTGAATCCGTCCCCTGCGTTATTCGTGGCAGTACAGTACGTCACTCTGTTTTTCGGGCTGGTAAACTCGACTGCAAACCCATGGCCACCGGGAACATGGCCGTTCGTGGCAGTCACCGTTTCGACGGTGTGGTAACCGTCTCCGGAAAACAGCACACCGACCGCGCATCCGTCGACGGTGCCGTTGATGACGTGATCATGGCTTCCGTGAAGCACGATTCCTGCCGAAGGAATCTCCGAATTCATATCGAGATCCTGGCACGTGACTGTCTTGCCGTTAAGATCGAGCGTGCCGCCGTCCTCTACGGTGATCGCATAGTCTCCAAACGTACCGTCACATGGACCCACGTTCGCCGTGAGCGTCACGGTCGCGCCGGCGGCAACCACTGTGCCACACGGTTCGGCGAGCGCGGCGGACGGAGCGGCAATCGATGCCGCGCACAGCACCGCGAACAGTCCTGATCGTGCGCGGGCCTGGCTCGCTCGGTTCATCTGATCCTCCTGCGGCCGACGAAAAAGTCGACTTGGAATAACGCAGCGGCAGAGCCGTTGGAAGGGACGACTGATGCGCGCAGATCGAACAGCTCGACCGAAGGCGGTGTGAGCGCAGACAGCGCGGTCGGCGTAACAGCTCCTGCTTCATGCCGCTCGTCGGATCAGCCCAGCACGCTCCGTCGATCATCCGGCCCAGAGCGCCAAGCACCGAGCTTTTTCGCCACTACCCCGGCCGAACCTCGGCACCGCCGACACGAGACGCCCAGCCAGGCGGCTGAGCCGAGGCGATTGCAGCCACACCCGGCCCGGCCCGCGAAGCGTCGCGAAGAACAAGCCCTCAATGTGGAATCACGCCGCGATGCGCGGGGAATGGTGGAGGCGGGGGGAATCCAAGTTTCAACTTCTCCCGCAAATTTCCTTTAGAAACCAAGGACTACGTAGCACACGGGAGACGTTGTTGCACTCTATGTTGCACTGGAATGCGTCTTCGCAAGTCTGGGGCTGTCACAGAACGTCACTGATTGTGAACGCTCGACTATCCACCTTAGCCCCTCCGAATCGTCCACCCTCGGCCCAACCGTGCCAGCTTCATTAGGTCCATTGGCGGACTCCCAAGCCGTTCATTTGTCAGAAACGCAATAGTCGCCGCTTGGGAAATAGCCACCCGGACAAGGGCCGTTCCGGGGAATCGCCTGCTTGCTGACATCCGATTGGGCGACGCAATAGTTGCCGCTAGAAAAGTAGCCGGATGGACACGACCCGACTTTCGGAAGTGCGAATCGCGCCTTAGCGTCGGGGACGCAGTAGTTGCCGGAAGCGAAGTAGCCGGTTGACAGGCACCGGACTTTTCTAATGGCTGTGGAGAGGCGGCAGGGGCGTTTGCAGCTATCCCCAAGACTGCGGTAACCACCAAGAGGCTGGATTCTGCTCAAAACCTATCTGCGCCGAATCTCAGGTATTACGCCCTCTAGCAGATCCAACGAGGGGTCCCAGTCGAATCTCCGAAACAGTTCCCTAGCCCACTTCAGACCAATCTGCCTACTCTCCGCAACGAGATAGCTGCGATCAAAGCTTGATTCCTTAACGTACTGCCGCAAGTCAGTTCGCCTTGCTGGGAAAAGCGGCATTCGACCATGGCCATCCACCCACAACTCACGACCCTCTATTCCATGGCACCCCACCTGCACGAACATCTGCTCGTCCCCTGCCGCTGTCAGTGAGATGGCTGAAGCGAACTCAAATATCTCCGTAAAACGATAAATGGTGTCGCCAATACCAATCAACGCATCACGAGGCGGCTTGGGTGGTCGTGGACTCCAATTGGCGGTGTCTTCTGCCCAGTCCAGATTGAAAGCCTTCAGATAAGCAAACTGGCCGTTCTGGAAGATTCTCCAGCGTTCAAGATGATGCTCCCACTCGATGTCCTGCTGAACCCAGTTCTCACCTATCTTTGGAGGATGGCGTTGATCTATGTGCGGAAAATCCCAACCTCTTATCTGAATTGACGACCGCTGAACGAGTGGGAACAAGTCTGAAATGCTCTCAATTCGGTCAGGAACAAAGAGCTTTGGTCGAATGACTACTCTCCAGTAGCCGTGAGTCCTAATCTTCTCAGCGACACTCATGCGTCGAAGTCTTCCAGTTGCTCATCGTACTGAGACTCGTTCGTCTGTAACGCAACAGCGGAGCCGCTAATTCCGGCTCGACTCGCCATCTGGAGAAAGCGTCGCACGCCCTTCTCCACTGCGAGGTCAAGTAGCTCTCTCATTTCCGCGTGATTCGGGATCTCGGTTGTCTCGGTTCGTCCCCGTCGCCGCACATAACAAGCACCGGCCCTAAGCTCACCGGGATAGTCTCGCTTGCATAATACCGGCACGTCTTGGAACTCTTCCACGAGGACTACTATAAAATCGAGGGTGTCAACTGTGAGCCGCTCGACTCGGACTTCAACATGAGGATCGACATATCTCGCCATGGCTCCGACAACTGCGTCGTACTGCCAAGATCCCAGATCAGCGGCAGCAATTCCTTCTGCGATCAGTCGCTCCCCGTGTTCTCGAACGCCCACAACGATCTTTCCACCCCCTCTCCTATTCGCCATCGCCATTGCCGCCTTGGCAACTTTGGGAAGAAGAGAAGCTTCAGAGCGTGATCCACCGCTCTTAAACTCAATGCCGGAAAGTTCGTGACCAACCGCCAAAAGCTGCCGGAACTCAGCCTCGTCCATAGGGCAATTTACCTAGTCCTCTGAAACCCAAGCTCTGATTACAGTATCGATGAACATATTCGACGCCTCTAAGAGAGCAACGAGTTCAGACTCATCGAGATCCTCAACCGCTAGCTTCTGCTTGTCGAGGGTTACTACCAAAAGTCCTTCTACGTTGATCGGGACCTCGCTTTCCTCGGCCTCAAAATAATGATCGTTCAAGTCGGTGACCGAGATAAACTTCGTCTCATCATCATGCATCGCATAATAGTCGGACTTAGAGAGCGGGTAACTAAGTGTACCTGAAGTATTGATCTCAAAAGGCAGCGCAAAGACTCCGTTGCCGTAATACTGCGCACCATCGTAGTCGAACTGCGTTTCTCCCGGTTCCGGCTCTAAGTCCCACTCCAGATTAGCTTCCTCGTTCTCCACCTTGGACCAACTGACGACGCCCAGAAGTGCCCCTGTTACCTTCGTCGCTAGGAATTTTTCGAGCCGTCCCGAGTTAGCGGCCAGCAAAGGAACCAATCTCTCGAAGTTAATTCGTGCATTGCTCTCTTGGATCAGATCTTGGCCAACGGGCGATCCCAGAAACTCCTTCAACGTTGCATAGCAGGTAACTTTCGGATTACCGGCAAATGACTCCCGCATCTTCTTATCATGCGAGATTAGCGACAGGTCTCCATGTGCTAACGCAACGTCACGTAGACTCTCGACAATAAAAGCGTCCGGGAATCCCTCTCGGTCTTTCGCTTTCTTATATGGCGGACTGCCCTTGAAGTAGGCTTCGATCACCGCCGCGCCATGGTGATCTCGCACGAAGGGCACGGAGGCATTGATGTCTTTAAGCCACTCGTCAAACTCATCCGTTACGGCCTTCGCTACTTCATCGGCGTTGTGTTGCTTCTTTCCCACTATTCCGGCGCATAGAACGGCCACTGGTGACGACGCTGGCAGCTTTGCGAGCGATCCGGCAGCAGAATGTAAACGAGTTAGCTTGTCTGCGAAATGCACCTGCTGCTGCGACAAAAACTCTACTCGCACCACTGCCGGAATTGTTACGACAAATGCAGCTTCTTTCGCCAAGCGCGTGAAGGTAACGAACTCGACGCCCTTTCGGTGCGGATCTTGGCGTAGGATCGAAGTGTCTAGCGCAACCTGCAACCTACGCTCCTATGACTGGGTTACAAATTTCACGATGGTGTCGATTTCGCTGATCGTCGTGTCGAACCACTCTGTGCCGGGAACGTTCTCTCGCCACTTGCCACGGCTCTTGAGCGTTGCGTGAATGGCCGACTCCACCGCACTGACTCGCTTGACCTGCCATCGGTCCAAGATCCTCGGATTGTCGAAGACTGCACTACTTCTGCATTGGTAGTTTACGCGCCCTTCCACGTCGCTGATCGTCTTGCCCACTTTTATTGGAAAGGCTGCGCCTTCCTTCACAAGAACCGGAAAGCTGAAGGCGTAGATCCAACCATCGAATTCAACAACTTGGTCGTCATCGTCACCATCATCTTCAATCTCCAGTTCGGCTTCCTCAATCTCCTGCTGAAAATCGGCGTCAGACTTGAGACGAAACGTGCCCTTGTTGCCCAACCATACAAAAGGCGACCCGGCTAGGTGCTTTGCTTCGTATGCGACCCAGAACTTTAGAGCGCGATACACGGGCTCAACTCGATCCGCTCTTGCGGCCGGAATCTCCATAGCCAGTTGCTGAGGGGTTAGATGTCGCTCGATAACCCGCTTCGACACATCCAGCATTCTGAACACCATGCCAGAGACCGCTTCGGGTTCTTTGGCGATTTCATCGAGCAGTTCGTACCGCGCAAAGCGATAACAAAACGACTTAGTAGGTTCGAATTGGATATTCATCTCTTAGCGGCACCTTGAGAGAAAAGACTTGCACCGTCCAGTGTTGGGAGTTCTCACGACACCTCTAGACGTTCGTAGAGATATTTCTGAAACCCAGTGAACATCTTGCCAACGTCTTCAGCGCGACCAAGGTGAGTCAAGGCATCATGGATCGCCCCATACTTCAGTCGTAGCAGAGGGGTCAGCTTCTCCTGTTCCAGTTCCTCAACTCCCACCGAAACGTAGTGAGACAAAACAAAGTCGAGGAATGACTTCTGCTTGTCCGTGAAGTGCCCATCGATTTGCGCTTTGGCATTCTCGGCCCTGACCTCACGCGTCACGGGAGCTACAGCATAAGCAACGTGGGCAAGAACATCGTAGATGTCGCTCCTCTCCGCGTCGATGATCCGTTGCATCTCCGAAAGCTGCTCGGCCCCGAACCCCTTTTCTGCCAACCCCTGCAACAGCTTCTTTCGGGTCTCAGGGTCGCTCCAAATCCTTCGAAGCTCGTCTTCGTCTTTGAAGAATTCTGGTAGCTGGCCGAAGAGCATTTCGATGAACTGGTGGGCCGACATTGGAGTGCCATCGGGGTGCCAGAAGGTCGTACACATCATGTGCTGGATGCTGCGAGCCTTTCCGTCAGCCAGCTTGACCTTCACTCGCTGCCGCTTCTCGTACTTCGCCCCTTCTTCCTCGACTTCCGGGTCTCGCTCCTGTGGCTTCCGCTCGCCCCTCGGCGTCTTCTCTTCGGGCTCAAGCGGTTCCCCATCCCACTCCGGGTCATTGAAATGGTGATGGGCCTTCACGAAATCCCAAATGGTAAAATAGTCTTTCCCGTCGTAGAGCCTCGTCCCTCGTCCGATTATCTGCTTGAACTCAATCATGCTGTTTATCGGTCGAAGCAGGACGATGTTCCTGACGTTCCGAGCATCCACACCAGTCGAAAGCTTCTGAGAGGTCGTCAGGATAGTCGGGATCGTTTTCTCGTTGTCTTGGAAGTCCCTCAGGTGCTGGTCCCCCAAAGCACCATCGTTCGCCGTAACTCGCACGCAATAGTTCGGATCTTTGCTCGTCTTGATCTGATTGATGAGGTCTCTGACCAGCAGTGCGTGTTCCTGAGTTGCACAGAACACCAGAGTCTTCTCGTTCTGATTGATCTGCTCCATGAAGATCTGGACTCGTTTCGCCTCACGCTCTCGAATTTCGATGGATCTGTTGAAGTCGCTTTCGACGTACCGCCTCCCTTCCTCGATATCGCCGTCAATAACGTCGTCATCAGGCGTAAAAACGTACTCATCGATGGTCGTAGCGATCTGCTTAACCTTGAACGGCGTCAGGAAGCCGTCGTTGATGCCGTCTTTCAGCGAGTAGATGTAGACCGGCTCTCCGAAATACTTGTACGTATCGATGTTATCCTTGCGTTTCGGGGTCGCCGTGAGTCCAAGCTGAACAGCCGGTGAGAAGTATTCGAGGATGTCTCGCCAGTTGCTCTCATCGTTGGCCCCGCCTCGATGACACTCGTCAATGACAATGAAGTCGAAGAAGTCAGGTGGGTACTCTCCGAAGTAGGGTGAGGGATGGCCGTCCTTGGGTGGACCGCTCATGAACGTCTGAAAGATCGTGAAGAACAGACTGCCGTTCTTGGGAACCTTGCCTTTCTTGCGGACATCAGCCGGATCAATCCTTACCAACGCATCTTCGGGAAAGGCTGAGAATGCGTTGTAGGCTTGGTTGGCGAGGATATTCCGGTCAGCCAGAAACAGAATGCGAGGGCGACGACTAGGCTCTCTAGTCAGACTCCAGCGGCTGTGGAAGAGCTTCCAAGCTATCTGGAAAGCGATGAAAGTCTTCCCGGTTCCAGTAGCGAGGGTCAGGAGGATGCGTTGGTTGTCCTCTGCAATAGCCTCCATGACTCGTTCCACAGCGACATCTTGGTAGTAACGACTTGGATGAGATCCGCCTTTGTCCTCGAACGGAACAGCAGCAAAAAGATCTCTCCATGCATTGGCTTCAGAGAACGTCAGATTCCAGAGTTCAACGGGTGTCGGGTAAGAAGTTATGTCGCCTTCCTTCCCGTTCTTCATGTCGATTCCGTAGATGCCTTGCCCGTTAGTTGAGTAAGCAAAGCGAACAGCCAGCTTCCCTGAGTAGTCTTTGGCCTGTCCGACTCCTTCCGTGAGCGGCTTTTCCCATGCCTTGGCTTCGATGACGGCGAGCTTGTGGTTGCGGTAGACCAGAACGTAGTCGGCAATGCCGGGCTTTGCACGACGGCCATGCCCTTCGATTCGACCGGGAGTCAGGCAGTATTCTCGGAGAATTCTGCTGCCCTCGACAACACCCCACCCTGCTTCCTTGAGGGCAGGATCGACGTGTTCGGCTCTGGTCTCGGCTTCGTTCACCGGTTCATAGTGGCGACTTTTCCGGCCTTCCATACGAGAAAGTCGAGAAGACGAATTTCGCTGCAATCCGTCAACCGTCTATCACGCTCCTTCAGCCGCCTGAGTATGCCAGCGACTTCCGGTAGTGCGGCCCAAGCCGTGTAATCCGTCGCCATTGTCTTCAGAAGGTCAAGAAAAACCCCTATTCGTTCAGCCTTCGACAAATCCCGTGAAGGACGCTTGCCGCTTCTGAAGGCTAGGACGTGCTTGTCGAATATCGGACTGGTGTCGCTGTGGATGTTTGCCAGCTTGGAGACGAACGAAAACGGCAGAGCCTTGTCTCCTTTGCGACGTGGCAACTCGCTTAATTCTTCTAGTATCGACGCAACGTCTGGTGTGGCAGTAGGTTCAACGAGAGGAGGATCGAAGAGAATCTGAAAGTAGCGGTCCTTGAAGTCGGAAGTAAGCCCACCGACATTCAATCCGTAGTAGCCGGTAAAGAGTTGCTTAAACTTCCTGCAGGCCTTTTCAGAGCGATCATGAAGAAGCGCCTTTAGATCCAAGTACGGGCAGAAGTCGCAGCAGACCATGAGCGTTTCTGCCTCGTCCAGCGCCTCAATCTGACTTGTGGAGAGTTGCATCATTTACAATTGGCCTGAGAACGCTTGGTGAAGGAGAGATTTCTTCAGGTTATTAAGAGCGGTGATCTTCTGCTCATAGATAGCGTCGAGTTTGCCTGTCTCCTGCGAGACGGATTTCAACTCGTCAACAACTCTACGCCGTTCTTCAATGTCCTTCGGCATAGGGATGGGAATACTGTTCAGTGCGCCCTGCGTTAGCTTGGGCTGGGCCGCACCCCGGATGTATTCATCGAGCACAATGCTCTCTAGGTAAGCCTCGACAAAATGTTGAGTCCCAAGCTCATCGAACTTCAGAACGTGTGCGTGATTGTTTACCCAACACTTGCCCGTCACAGAGAAGGCGATGGGCGTCGACCTTGCCAACAAATTCGCACCGTCCTCCGAAACTAGTAGAACGTCGTCATCGAAGATGTAGTCATCAACGTAATCGACTACGCCGGACGCCCCGTAGTATGGATACTCACCGCTCTTACGGTCAGCCTTAGTGATCGGGACACGCTTGCTGTCTAGGTTCTCTGCCAAGTGATCGAGGGTCTTTTCCGTCCAATTTCGCTTACCGTGCGAGAACATGGACTCTCGATAGCTCTCGAAAACCGCACGAGCATTTTGAAGGTTCTTCTCGGCGCTGGCCTTGGCGGTGGCGATAGCCTCGAAAGCTTTGTCGAGAATGCCGATGATGCGCTGCTGTTCGGCAAGCGAAGGCACCGGGAAGCGAATCCCTGCCAGCATATCGGCGTCAATCTTCAATGTACCGTGTGCGGCAGAACTGATGATGCTTTCTCGGCCACCGTTACCTAGCGTGTGTCGGAGGGCTAGCAGTAGAAACCGAGGAACTACCTCCTTCGGTGGCTTGATGGCTCGAATGTCTTGGTTGAAAGCAACGGGTGCAACGACCTCGCCAATCGGTACTCCGTTGGCCAGTCCCATTCCTCGCACGAGGATTAAAAGAGATCCCTCTGGGGCAATCTTCGTCGCAGACTCACGTAGCGCCTTCTCGGAGATATGAAGTTCTGCGTCTTGAATCTCGTCCGATTTTAGATCTTTGGCTGAAACCCACGGGACACTGCCATTCCAAAAGGCAGCATTACTACGTGAAGGTGTGCCACCGCTGCTGATGGCGCAGCTTTCACCGACTGAAACCGTTGGCCATCCGGTTTTCACAATAGAGCCCTAATCCCCGCCAACACTTCCGCACTCTGCCGATCCAACGCCGCAATCTCGTCAAGAATGTCCTTCGGCCTTCGGTGCGTGACCACTTCACCACCGTTCGGGTTCTTCACAGACAAATCGAATGTCTTCTGGTTAATGGTTGCGGCCTCAACCGTCCAGGATTTCAGTGAATCGGTAAAGTTCTTCTGTAGCTTTACAAACTCGGCCAGATCGTCGTCGTTCAGCGGATTCGTCTTTCCAAGGCTTCGACCGGGCTCCAACTGATAGAACCAGATCTTCCGTGTCGACCGGCCCTTCTCGAAAAATAGGACCACGGTCTTCACACCGGCCCCTTGAAACGTCTTCTCCGGGCAGTCCAAAACAGTGTGAAGATTGCAGCTATCGAGAAGAAGCTTCCGAAGGCTCACCGCAGCGTTGTCGCCGTTGGACAAAAACGTGTTCTTGATGACCACCGCCCCTCTCCCACCAGCCCGCATCATCTTGATGAAGTGTTGGAGGAACAGGAAAGCTGTCTCCCCGGTCTTGATGGTGAAGTTTTGCTGGACCTCTTTCCGTTCATTGCCGCCAAAGGGGGGATTGGCCAGTACGATATCGTAGCGATCCTTCTCCTGAACGTCGGCAAGGTTCTCGGTCAACGTGTTCGTGTGGATGATGTTCGGTGCCTCAATCCCATGAAGAATCATGTTCATGATGGCGATGACGTATGCGAGAGACTTCTTTTCCTTGCCGTAAAAGGTCTTCTTCTGGAGGGTCGTAACGTCCTTGGTCGTGAGCTTCCCCTTGCGCTTCAGGTATTCGAAGGACTCGCAAAGAAATCCTGCTGACCCAACAGCACCGTCATAAATCGTCTCCCCAATCTTCGGGTCTACAACTTTCACCATCGCCCGGATCAGTGGACGTGGGGTGTAATACTCGCCGCCGTTTCGACCGGCGTTCCCCATATTCTTGATTTTCGCTTCATAGAGGTGCGAAAGCTCGTGCTTCTCGGTTTGGGAACGGAAGCGAAGCTCATCGATGTGGTCAATGATCTCCCGGAGGTTGTAGCCACTGGTGATCTTGTTTTTGATCTCCCCGAATATCTCACCGATCTTATACTCGATGGTATTCGGACCCGTGGCTTTCTGCTTGAAGCCATGGAGATACGGGAAGAGCTTTCCGTTGACGAAATCTCTTAGGTCGTCACCGGTCGTCGCCTTGTTGTGGTCGAGCTTGCCGTCCTTTCCTTTCGGTGCAGCCCAAGAATCCCAGCGATACTGCCTGTCGAGAATGTAGCTGTACTTCTTTCCGGCCAGAGCGGCTTCGTCAGCCCGGTCTTGCTCAAGATTATCGAGGTACTTCAGGAACAGCAGCCAAGAGGTCTGCTCCGAATAGTCCAGTTCCGTGGTGCATCCGGCCTCCTTTCGGAGAACGTCATCGATGTTTTTGAAAGCTTGCTCGAACACTGTGTTCCCTTCACTTCTGCTGACCGTTCCGGCTGATGGCCAAGCTCAGATCGGGGCAAACTATACGCGCCCAGCAGTCGATGCCCGCAGTTGGGTGCCTTTCTGGCCGTTACAGTCCTTGACCGCCCGATTAAGATCTGTTACAAAGCCTGAGAATGACGAGTTCTCGACCCTTCACCCATCGCCAAGAAGCGGTCGCATACTTCCGGGTCTCAACGCAGAGGCAGGCGGCGAGTGGACTCGGACTCGACGCCCAGCAGTCAACAGTCACCACTTACGCCAAGGCAGCCAGTCTGAGCGTCATAGCGGAGTACGTGGAGACGGAGACTGGAACCGGCAAGAAAGCCCGCCCCAAGCTCGCTGAGGCCCTGCGGGAGGCAAAAGCTCGCAAGGCGGTTCTTCTTATCGCCAAGATCGACCGTCTCGCTCGAAACGTCCGCTTCGTGGCCGAACTCATGGAGGCTGGGGTGGACTTTGTCGCCGTGGATATGCCGGATGCCAACAAGCTGACCGTCCACATAATCGCAGCTTTAGCGGAACATGAGGCCCGCCTGATCTCGGTTCGCACCAAAGATGCTTTAGGCGCGGCCAAGCGTCGTGGTGTCCGCCTTGGAACGCCCGGAAACCTGACTCGTCACGCTCAGATCAAGGGAGCCACGGCGATGAAGGCAAAGGCTATTGAGGAAAGTCGCTACGCCGCCACACTCGCACAGCTTCTGGCCAAAGATGGTCTCACTCTTCGTGCTATCGCTCAGCGGCTGAATGAGACCGGGCACCGAACTCGCACTGGCAAGCAGTGGGGACCGGTACAGGTCTCTAGGATGCTCGACCGGCTACGCTGAATCCTTTCGCATTGTCCGCGTTCGCCAATCGGCCCCATTCATCCACCTTACGGCACGGGTTGTCGGCAATGCAGTGGTCAGGCTTCGCTTCCTACCATCGCAAAGCGCATCTTGTATCGGAGCGCCGAACGTTCTTCGTCTTCGCGCTCGCCGTCTGATCCGTGAAACTCGTTATCGACAGCAACCGATTGCGAAGCCCTCAGCTTCGAGAATTTCTTGCGCAATCACCAGCGAACTTCGCTGTTTTGACCGACTATGCTTGGATGGAAGCGCACAATGGCGACTCCCTAGTAACGTTCCTTGCTTCAATGGAGGTGCTACGGCACTTCCCCCGTCAAGTGCTATTTCTAATCGGTACCACAAGAGTGTGCGCTCTCAGCGGGAACCCGTCAGGTCTTACTGACCGCATGATCGACACGAAGACGAGCGGAGGCTTTGAGCGTTTTGTTCGCTACTTGGATCTGGCTCGCAATGGCGACGCTACAGTTCAGCGCAGCATTTTCGAGTACGGCACCGCCGCATCAGCTCATCTAGCTACGATGCTCTCGCCTGCGGTTAGTTCTGAGGAATACTTCAGACGTTTTTCGAAAGACTTCTCCTATGCCGAGCTACAACAGCTGCGAGCGGGGGGCCCGTTGCCGTGGGAGTTCTTGGATAGGCTGGTCACCGTTGTCATTCAGATATCAAAGGTTCTGTTCGTGGAGCATCCGGCCACTACGCAGAAACCGCCTTTCGAAGAACTCCCCAATACTTTCATCTTTCGCTGGACGCTCTGCTCCTTTCTCCTCGAACTCGAGCGAAAGAGAACAGGTGGGCGTCAGAACGCGAAGGCGAAAATACTCCGCAACGACGTGGTAGACATGACATTCGCTGCATATGGCACCTACTTTGACGGGCTTATGACAACAGACGCCATTGCGCGGCTTATCCACGACCAAGCCAGCAGGTTTCTCGCAGAGCTATTCCGCTGCGACACTCCTGCTGCTCGGTTTCACGCGCCCACGAGCTGAGACATCACGCTTTTACCCAGCGCGTTATGCCGATCACAGAAATGAATCTCTTCGAAGAGAAGCGGTGGCTAGGAGAGTTCTTTGCTCCCGGTGCCTACGAGAAGCGTTTTTTTGGAGAACTCAACTACGCACCTGACAGCGGATTGGAACTCGCATACGGAATTGGAGCAGAAATCCAACCACCCGAAACGCAAATACTGCATGGCTACTTAGCTTCTGGAGAACACTGCACTCTCTTTGCCGACTTTAGAAGGGACGCTATCAGCAGCTTTTTCGGCAATGGGAAGATTGGTTGTCGTTTCATGGTTCTTGATGAATGCGTTGAACCGACCGCTCGGTTCGACCAACTGTCGTTCACGCTCACAAACCTTCAAGAATTTTTCTACCCTTACGGCCTCGTGTCAGATGTGAAGTTTTCCCAAGAGCCGCTTCTAAAGGTCGATACAAGCTTCGGTTCGATTGAGGTTCGCAACAGTGCGATCTTCAATTACCTTTCTCCCGATCTAACCGAGTTCTACAGCGAGAACGATTCGGCCTTGGAGGAATTTAAAGCTGCATTCGGCAGCTTGAAGAAAAAGTATCCAGACTTTCATCCCATGGTGCGAAAGGAGTTCGCCTACCGTGTACGGCTGAATTTTCATACGGGCTTGTCGCTGGCCGACGCCTATCGGGAAATGACAAATTTGGCTGATCTGTTTGCTGTCCTGACGTACCGACCAGTCCATCCAGAAACGATACAGGTCAGACGGCTCGGCGCAGACGAACCTGCCCCTTCCCTTCGTGTGTATCCCTACATCAGACTCGACACCCGAACCGTGAAGCTTTGCCGACGCCCCCTGATGAATCACACTATGCCGATTACTAACTCCAAGATCGTGTTGGACCAGATCATTGCAAAGTGGGTAGCTGGACCAGCGGCGAATACGACGCTCGTCACAAGCTTACAGCAGAAGACGGGATTTAGGACGCTGCACGATCTCCACGGGGAACTAATTCTATATTGCACGCAGCTGGAATCGATCAGCTACGAAGCCGGGAACAAGGAAAAGAAGTACGAGTACGCACTTGTCACGTATGCTTCTGCGCCTATGCGCAATACGCTCGCTGCGCTCTTCGCAAACGCTGGACTCTCGGACCTCGGAAAAGCGGTTGGACAACTCCGAGACGAAATTGCCCACGTCAAGAAGCCGAAGATATTGTTAGGAAAGCTTGGGGTCCCTGATCTAAGTCGAATATCTCGCTTACTCGAACTGACGATACTGTCGCGCCTGCTCACCAAGCTCGATATTCCACCGAACATTATTGCAGACTTTCAAGAGAGGTTTGCAACTACCAACTGAACATGAGGCCAGAAGTAGAACGAAGGACGACGCTGAGATCGCATCCTCCGTCCCTGAAAGCCGCAAACTCGTCCTATCTCCTAATCACGTAGTACCTGCGGACGGAAGCACATCGGGGAACATCCAAGCCTTCTGCTATTCGGGCGATTCGAGAAGAGAGCCGGGATTACAGCGCCTACTCGATAGCCGCTGCACAGGCCCGCTTTTCTAGCTCAGGGCCTGCTTAGAGAATAGGCGCTGGAGAACGAGTGCCGCAATTCGACACGACTAAGGACGTTACCGACGCTGTTCAGTTGCTGCGTTCCATCTGAAGTATGTCTCACTTCTGGAAACGGTTCGTTCTCAAACGCACTCTTCGAAGGTGCGCAACGGATTCCGTGCCGCGAAGCGGACCGGAAGGGAAAGCCGTAAACTCATTTTCCGTCTGGATTACTGTCGCTGAAGAAAACCTGAAGGTCTGGTGTCACCAAGCGGGCGATCAGGGTGTCGTTGGCAAACGTCTCGACAACGGAACGTACTCAATCGAGGTCTGCGTCCCTTACGCTTCAATTGACGGTTCGCACGTCGAAATTCAGCATTGGTACGGACTGGATGCTTTCCACTACGACAGCATCCGGCAGTACGTACTCGAAGGTCTATCCGGCTACGATTTTTTCAAGCTAGGGGTCGGAAGGCTTCGGCAGTCGTTCTTCAATCGCAAGCCGCTTATCCGACTCGAATTGATGTCGCTGCTACGTCAGTTCGTTAAGCTGACGAATGCTGAGCCTTCCTTCAAGACCGCGCCGCATTCCCTTGTCGCCCATGTCTCAGGCGGAATGCGGACGTATCTGCACCCTGATCACATCGAAGCAACGAAACACTACCGTTTGCTTCTAGACGCTTTGGTGGAGAGAGGCGATCTGCACCGAGACCATGGCGGCAACTACTCGCTTGCGCCCAAGGCGCTCATTACCCTTGCCCAGTTTGAACACGACGAACGAAGACATGGAGACAACACCCGCAGTGCGAATCGGATGCTGCTCTTGACCGTAGCATTAATTGGCGTTGGTCTCCTTCAGGCGTGGGCGACATGGATGGCGAGCAAATGATTGCCGAAGGGGCTGACACGACCTTCGATGATGCGATTCGTCGCCTCAACAGAAAGAGTCTACGCAGCGCCCTGACTACCGCTTCCTTTCTTTCTGCCCTCGAATACGCGGGACACTCTAGCAGCCCACTCTTCCCAAGCCTGAACAACGAGAAGACTCGGCTGATAGCGGAGGCAGCGATTCGAAGCAGGTCGGCATGGTACAAGGACGAGCCAGTCATCCCGAAGGATCTGCCCATACTTCTCAATGGAGCCTTGACCGCTTCAGACGATCATCGGCTTGACGAGATTTCATCGGATCGGCCACGACAGGAAATGCTCTACGACCTGCAAAAGTATTTCTCTCGGCTCGCATATGTTCAGATTCGACCCCAGCAGAATCAAGGGATCGCACTCGGCCAGCTTCTAGCCGTGACCGAACGACTTCCCCATGACCACTGGCAAGAGCTACCGCCTGAAATCCAGAATGTTGCCCAGTCTTTCCCGCAGGCTGCTCAGCAGGCGCTGGGCGAGTCTCCGTCAAATTTGATTCGAGCGGCCACTCTTCTCCTAAGCTACCTGACAAGAGTGGGCGAAACTTTCCTAACCCATGTACCAACGCCGCCATCATTCCAGAAGCAACGATGGCAGGCAGAACAGTTATACAAACTCGTTGGACAAGCGGGCGCTCAAGTCGCTGACCTCGCCATTCACCGCTCAGCCTTCGAACGGATGCTCACCAACGCCGGGCTATCCTGTAAAGCGGAACCCTTTCTAAGAGTCTTCTCCGGCCTAATTGACGATCTACGCAAGCTATACGAGTTGCCGCATTTCAATCTTGGCCCAGAAGGACATCGCCTCTCCCCTTTGGATCGGTTCCCAGTGGTGCTGGCGGACGATGGCGCTTTTTTTGTGATTCCGAACGCACGCAAGTTCTGCGCAGCCCTGAGCAGTGTTGTTCATTTCTCCTTGAATGAACTCTGCCGTGAGTCCTACGAGAGGGTTCGAGGGCACTGCCTTGAATTGTACTTTCGGAGGGTGCTTTCGGCTCGCGCTCCAACACTTTTAGTGATCCCCGAAAAGAAGTGGGCGACTGGCAAGGGGAACATTGCTGGCCCAGACCTCACCATTATCGACCATGGGGAGCACCCAATGGTTCTCGGCATTGAGATCAAATTTCGTAGGATGTTGCCAAACACCCGCTTCGAACTGCGGGACGAGGATATCAAGAGCAACTATAGCGACCTCTGGTCAGCACTCACAAAACTGGACGGAAAGCTCGACCAAGTGTTGGCGGGTCGGGGAGATTACTCTCAATACCGTTCTGACCTTGAGAGAGCTCGCAAGTATCCCCGCAGACTGCTTGGAGTTACCGGAGAGGCGCCATTCATGTTTGCCGAACTTGCGAACGCGCTTGCAGACCGCGACTCAGATTTCCCGCTTCATGGAGTCAGCAAAAACTGGTCAGTTATGGGTGCCGAAACATTCGAACGCTTCATTGAAGCTAGCGTGCAGCACGCCATCCCACTTCTCGATCTGTTCGACCAGTATCTCTCGGAGTCCACGAATCTCGAATTGTCCGGGGGAATGGCGGAAGCCTTTGGCAACATGGAACTCGATCTGAGCCAGAGCTACGCGGCTTCTTTCCTCTAGTTTTCGGAGCTTCGCACGTCTCACACCGTGAGACCCTCAGGACAATTCAAGCTCCGGGAAATCAGCGGCTGCGCCCCTCAGAATGCGCCCATGGATCTCTTGCTGATCTTCGTCATGCCCAGCGCAAGTCAAATAGTAGTTCGTAGATCCAAGGCGCTTGTAGATAAGCCATTCACCGGTCAGAGAATGCGACTTCTCACGTTTCCCGTAAGCTCCCAAAACGTATTCCCTCGCTATCTCGCCAGCCAGCTTCCAAGCTCGCTCCGCATCATCGTCAACTGGACCCGCTTGGCTCACCTTCCCTCCCATCATCTTAAGTAGTTTCTTGTCCGTCCAATGGCTCTGCACATTCTTCGCAATGAATCTCGCATTGACGAAGTGCTTGTACATGAGCCCCGCCAGAGGACCGATGGCGAACTCTCTGGATGGACCTGTCCGACTCGTCTCTTCATCGATTCCCTCTAGCAATCGAATCTCTTCCAGTATTGGGAACGGATTCAGCGGCCCTTCAAAAAGGAATTTCTCTAGCTGAGCTTTGAGGACCGAAGACATCTTCGCATCGCCAAGCCGCTGCCCTGAGAGCCACCTTTCAAAATCCGTCATGCGGGCTGCCGCTCCGTCTTTGTTACTCGTGCTCTTCAGGAACGTAGCGCCATAGGACTCGGACCGCGTATTCAAGAGCACCCCGACCCGTGAGAGGTTTCGCAGGGATTGCGAGCGTGCTGGGATCGATTACTCACCGGACCAGCGAGGCCGAACGATTGATCGGCACGCTCTCAGGGTGGCCTTCGTGACGATCCTTTCGGTGGTAAAGATACCTCCGAGGGTAGCCCAGAAGCTCGCCCGCCACACCGACCTCCAACTGACGATGAATGTGTATACGGACGCAGGAATGCTGGCCGGGGCGGAGGCGATGGAGACTCTCCCGGAATTCCGGGCATTCGACCCGGCTGAGGGCTCGAATCCTGTTGCACCCGGATGTTGCACTAGAATGCGGCGTAGAGGGGCTTGAGGCGTTTTCCCCTGTCACAGAGGCTTTTCAGCGGACGGCGTAAAAGTCCTTTGTTTTTCCCACTGTGACGGTTCTTGTCACGAACCGTCACAGAGTGGAGTTGGTGGAGGCGGGGGGAATCGAACCCCCGTCCGAAAGCAATCCACAAAAACCTCTACACGCTTAGTGTCGGATTTTATCTCATTCGGCGGAGCGCCCCGACACAGGCTCCCGACGAACCAGCCGTCTACTGTTTCGAGCCGGCGCCCGAAGGCGAAGCACCGGATCCCTATCCCAAATTGTTACGCCCTGTTCCGCGCATTGGGAGTGCCCGGGCAGGACGCTCGCCGCCTAATTAGGCAGCGAGAGCGTAATCGGTGTTATCCGCAGTTACGTTGTTTTTTACCGGATTAACGAGTCGGCAAAGCGCTCGGCGTGCAGCTCCTGCTTCATGACCCTCGTCGAACCCATATCGCCCCCAAGGCGATGAAGTCGTCGAAATCGTCGAAGCGCCGCGAATATAGGTCCGATACGGCGGAGCGGCAACCCGAAATGTCCGCACAATCGCACACCGCACCGATCCGGCCCGCAGTTGAATCCGATCTCCTCCTCCATCAACCACCGTCAATGCTCCGCTTCTCCGCGCTCAGCGCCCTACTCGTCTGCGCACTCGCATCCTCTGCGCTCGCCCAACCTGCCCCATGTGGCGGCCCGTTCGATGCCTGGCTCGCAGCGTTTCGCGAGGAAGCGCTCGCGCAAGGCATCACCAGCCAGACGCTCGCGCACGCCGCTCCACTGATGAAGATCGATCCCGCGGTGCTGCGAGCCGACCGCGGCCAGCACGTCTTCGCGCAGAGCTTCGTCGAGTTCGCCGGACGCATGGCCGAAGGCTACCGCATCGCACAGGGCAAGGATCGCATCGAGAAGAACGCTGCCACCTTCTCGCGCATCGATCGCGATTTCGGCGTGCCGGCGCCCGTGATCGTCGCGTTCTGGGCGCTCGAGACCGACTTCGGCTCGAACATGGGCGACGTCCCGACGATTCGCGCACTCACCACTCTCGCGCACGATTGCCGCCGCCCCGCGCTTTTCCGCGAGCAGCTGCTGGCCGCGCTGCGCCTGCTGCAGGGCGGGGACCTCACGCTCGATCAGATGAAAGGTCCGTTCGCGGGCGAGCTCGGCCAGCTTCAATTCCTGCCGACGCACTACTTCGACTACGCGGTCGACTACGACGGCGACGGTCATCGCAATCTCATCCGCAGCACGCCCGATGCGCTGGCATCGGCTGCGAACTATGCGGCCAAGCTCGGCTGGCGCCGCGGCGAGCCGTGGCTCGACGAAGTGCGCGTGCCGGCCGAGCTTCCGTGGGAAGAAAGCGGGCTCGACATCGAACATCCGCGCTCGCAGTGGGCGCGCTGGGGAGTTTCGCGCGCCGACGGAAGCGCGCTTGCGAGCGACGATCTGCCGGCATCCCTTCTGCTGCCGATGGGCCGACATGGACCGGCCTTCCTTGCCTACGCGAACTTCCAGCGCGTCTATCTCAAGTGGAATCAGTCGCTCGTGTACGCGACGACGGCCGCCTACCTCGCAACCCGGATCGACGGCCAGCCGAAGATGCATGTCGCCGGCAAGATTCCGTCGCTCAGTCTCGAAGAGACAAAGGCGCTGCAGACGGAGCTTGCGAAGCGAGGCTACGAGATCGGCAAGATCGACGGTGTGCTCGGCCTTCAGACGCGCAGCGCCGTGCGCGACGCGCAAAAGAAACTCGGACTGCCCGCAGACGCGTACCCCACGGCTGATCTGCTGCGGCGGCTTCGGGCGGGCGCGGGCTGACACCCGGATCCTTCGTCCGGGCGCTCAGCGCCATCGCACGCAGTTACCGCGTTGGCTTTGGCCGTCGGATTGAGGCTTTCGAAGCCGGATGAAGCCGACAGGCCCTGCCCTTACGGTTCGCGCCGGCCGCGAAGCGCTCGCCACGCTGGAGCGCGACGGTTTTCGCGCCGACGCTTTCTCGACGCTTCTCGGAGCTTCGGGAGGGCCGAAGTGGCTCGTGCTCGCCTCTCTCGATCGCGTGATTGCGCGCCGCCTCGTCGCCGGCCGCACGGCGCCGCTTCATGCGTTCGGCACGTCGATCGGCGCGTTTCGCCACACCTGTCATGCGCAGACGAATCCGCTTGCCGCATTCGAGCGCTTCGAACAGGCGTACGTCGGCCAGGCGTACGAAACCAAGCCGACTCCTGCCGAAGTTACCGACGTAAGCCGCCGCATCTTCGACGTGATGATCGGCGAGACCGGCACCGAAGAAGTCCTGCGCCATCCGACGATGCGACTGCACGTCGGCGCAGTGCGCAGCCGGCGTGCGCTGGCGACGCATGGCAAGCCGCGGCTTGCGCTCGGCCTCGGCGCCGCGGCAACGGCCAATGCGATCTCGCGGCGCCTTCTCGGTGCGTTCTTCGAGCGCGTGATCTTTCACTCGTGCGATGCGCCCGAGTTCGGCTTCCGCGACGTTGCGACGCGCCACGTCCGGCTCGACAAGAACAATCTTCGTGAAGCAACTCTCGCGAGCGGCTCGATTCCGCTCGTGATGGCGGCGATTGAAAACATTCCGGGCGCGCCGCCGGGCTTTTATCTCGACGGCGGAATCACCGACTATCATTTCGCAATGGATTTCGACGCGCCGCCCGGCCTCATCCTTTACCCGCACTTCTTCGATCGCATCGTGCCGGGGTGGTTCGACAAGCCGCTGTCGTGGCGCAAGGCGCGCGGCCGGCTTCTCGAACGTACCGTGTTCATTGCACCGTCCGCCGAGTTCGTCGCGACGCTTCCCGGCGCGAAGGTTCCCGATCGCGACGACTTCGTCACGCACAAGACGGCTGAGCGCCAGAAACGCTGGAACCAGGCGCTGTCGGCGTGCCGGGTTCTCGGCGAAGAATTCGAGGCGCTGCTCGAAGGCAGCCGCCTCGCAGCTGCGGCGCAGCCGTTTCCCGATTGACGCGCGGCGCGCTTCGAGCACGTACGCGCACGCTGCGGTGGTCGTCTTCGAGAAACAGTTGACGTGATCGGCGCCGCCGCGGTCCGTCAGTAGGCCGTTCTGTCGCGTGCCGCCCAAGCGCTTGCAAGAACTTCCGCGCGCCTTCATGAAGCGGACACGTGACGGGCATGATCCTCAACGACTTTCGTATCCTCGATACCGAGACCGGAGCGTACCGAGACGGTTCCGTCCGCATCCAGGCGGAACGCATCGTCGAGATCTCGGACCGCCCACTTTCGGGAAACGCTATTCGCACGATCGACGGCCGCGGACGCGTACTGATGCCGGGCCTGATCGACGCTCACGTCCACGTCGCCATCACGACGATCAATTTCGCTTCACTCGAGGCCAAGCCGACGACGCTTCGGGCGCTGGAGGCGGCGGGCATTCTTGAACGGATGCTGGCGCGCGGATTCACGACGGTGCGCGACGCCGGCGGCGCCGACCGCGGACTTGCCGAAGCAGTCGCGGAAGGCCTGATTCCCGGTCCGCGCATCTATTATTCCGGACGCGTGCTCAGCCAGACCGGCGGACACGGCGATTTCCGCTCGCGCGGCGACCTCGCGCCAATGTGCGCGTGCACCATTCATTCGAGCGCGTTCTCGCACGTGGTCGATGGCGTGGATGCCGTGCGCCGGGCAGCGCGCGAAGAGCTTCGCCGCGGCGCCACGCAGCTTAAGATCATGGCATCGGGCGGCGTCGCGTCGCCGACGGACCCGATCTGGAACCTTCAGTATTCGCGTGAAGAGATGACCGCGATCGTCGAAGAGGCCGAGTCGTGGCGAACCTATGCGATGGCGCACGCCTACACGCCGGAAGCGATTCGACGGGCAGTCGAAGCCGGAGTGCGGACCATCGAGCACGGTAATCTCATCGACCGCGCGACGGCTGAGCTGATGGCGTCGCGCAGCGCGTACCTGGTGCCGACGCTGATCACGTATTTCGCGCTCGATGAGCTGGGCAGTGCGTTTGGTCTCCCGGCCGAGAGCAGCCGCAAGCTGAAAGAGGTTCTTACCGCGGGCCTGGAGTCGATCGAGATTGCGCGCTCGGCGGGCGTGCCGATGGGATTCGGCACCGATCTTCTCGGAGAGCTGCACGATCAGCAGAGCCGCGAGTTCACGATTCGCCGGCGCGCGCTCGGCGCCGCCGACATCATTCGCTCCGCCACCGTCGTCAACGCCGAGATCCTGCGCGCGACGGGTGAGATCGGAGTCATCCGGGAACGCGCGCGCGCCGATCTGCTGGTGATCGACGGTGATCCTCTCGAGGACATCGCCGTTCTCGAGAATCCGGATCGAATGCAGGCGGTGATCCAGGGCGGACGTGTCGCAGTCGATCGCGGGATGTGACTACTGACCGCCGTTGCGTAAGTTGACGCGGCAGATGCGTGCGCATCCGTGGTGCCACCGACGTGGCGAGTCCCAGATGCGTGCGCGTCTATCGCACCGCCGCCGCGCCGAGTGCAAATGCGTGCGCATCGGCTGCGGCGAACGATCCCGCCACAAACTCGACCTACGCCAAACGCCCGGCCGCCCGCGCCTCCGCCTCGGCCGCCGCGGCTTCTCGCAGCACGAATCGAACGCCGAGCCCGGTCTCCAGCGACATCGCCTCGGACAGCGGCTCGTCGACAACGTCGATGACCACATCGGCATCTGCATACGGCCCGATCATCGCGGCCTGGAGGTAAACGGGAACACCGGAAACTTCGCCGACCTGACGCGCAGCCGACGTGATGACTGCATCCTCGTAGAGATGCGGCGCCGCGCCCTCGCAGCACCCGCCGTCGATCACGAACGTAAGCGGCCCGCTGCGCTCGGCACGCACGCGCGCGACCACCTCTGCGGCCGCCGCGGAAATGCGAATTGTCGTCATGGACCGTAAGAAAAGCGGGGCGCCGCCGAAAAAGCAGCACCCCGCCCGAGAGAATCAGTTCAGCAGCATCTGGAAGTAGAACTTTCCTTCCGGACCGGTGCTTTCGCCGACGTGGATGTGCTTCATCTCATGGTATTCGGCCAGGCCCCACTTGCCGAGCTCGCGGCCGACGCCGCTCTGCTTGTAGCCGCCGAACGGGAACCGGAGGTTGATCATGTGATAGTCGTTGATCCAGACCGTGCCGGTCTCGATCCGGCGCGCGAGCGCGATCGCACGGTCCGTGTTCTCCGACCACACCGCGCCGCCGAGCCCGTAGACCGAGTCGTTCGCAATGCGCACCGCTTCGTCTTCGTCCTTGAAGCGGATCACCGAGACGACCGGTCCGAAGATCTCTTCCTGCGCGATGCGCATCTTGTTGTCGACGTCGTCGAACACGGTCGGCTCGTAGTAGTAGCCCTTGGCCATGGCCTCGGGCCGCTTGCCGCCGGCAACGCATTTTGCGCCCTGCTCGTTGCCGAGCGCCACGTACTTCTCGACCGTCTCACGCTGCGACTTGCTGACGAGCGGTCCCATGCCGGTCGTCGGATCCATGGTGTCGCCGATCTTGATGCGGCCCATGCCGGCGAGCATCTTCTCCATGAACTCGTCGTGCACGCTCTCGTGCACGAGAATGCGCGTGCCCGACTCGCAGATCTGTCCCTGGTGCATGAACGTCGCGAACAGCGACCCGAGCGCCGCGGTATCGATGTTGGCGTCGGGCAGGATGATGTTCGGCGACTTGCCGCCGAGCTCGAGCGTCACCTTCTTCAGCGTCCCGGCGCCGAGCTGCATGATGCGGCGGCCGACTTCGGTCGAACCGGTGAACGCGACCTTGCCCACATCCGGATGCGTCGCGAGCTCTTCGCCCGCCGTGCCGCCGGGGCCGCTGATCACGTTGACGACGCCGGCCGGAACCCCGGCCTGCGTGCAGATCTCGGCCAGCAGCAGCGTCGAAACGGGCGTCACCGACGCCGGCTTGATCACGCAGCAGTTGCCGGCCGCGATCGAAGGCGCGATCTTCCACGCGCCCATGATCATCGGGAAGTTCCACGGCGTGATCCCGGCGGTCACTCCGATCGGCTCGCGCACGACGAGGTTCCTGCTCGGGATCGGAACGACCTCGTCGTACTCCTCCTGCAGCATCGACTTGTACTCGTCGCCCGTGATGTACGACCCGAAGTGGAAGAACGTCTGCGCGGCGCCCGGCACGTCCATGCTCATGGCCTTGCGCATCGTGCCGCCGCCGTCCTGGACTTCGGCCGCGGCCAGCTCGTCCTGGCGCTCGAACATCGCGGCGGCCACGCGTTGCATGATTTCGCCGCGTTCCTGCGGAGACTTGTTTCGCCAGACCCCGCTGTCGTGCGCGGCCTTCGCGGCGGCGACGGCCTTCTGCGCGTCCTCGCGGTCGGCGACCGCGACGTTGCACCACGCTTCTTCGGTGGCCGGATTGATCGAGGGAGCGGTCTTGCCGCCCTTGGCGGACTCCCATTGACCGTTGATGAACAGGCCGTATTCCTTCATCGCGTTCCTCCTTCCTGTGTGGTCGCGCTGGTCGCGCTTGTGTGGTCGCGCCGGGCAGACGGGACGCGCGACCTTACGCTCCCCTTTTTCGGCAATCAACAGACCCGTGGCGGCCGGAAATCCGCCCGCCCGCGCATCCTGCACCGGCCGGAGGGGTATGAAAAAACGGCCGGATGGCGCCGCAATTCCCTGCGGTGACGGCTTGACGTGGTTTCGGCGGCCAAGTAACAAAGGCCCCGTTCCAATCCCTTTCGGACGCGGGGGCGTCCTCGAAAATCCCGTGAGCGACAATCACAGTTCCACGCCTTTTCCCGGTACCTACTGGGTCATTCCCGGTAGTCTGCTCGCCGGAGCATATCCCGGCGGCAAGGACGCCGACGCGACCGAGAAGCGCATGACGGCGCTGCTCGACGCGGGCGTACGCTCGGTCATCAACCTGATGTCGGAGGAAGAAGCCTTCGAGCACGCACCGGGCGAACACTTCTACCCGTACGAGGACGCACTCGAGAAAATCGGCGAGTCGCGCGGAGTCGTCGTCGAGATCGAGCGCTATGCGATCGAAGACGCCAACACGCTGACCGAGCAGGCCATGGAGCTGGTGCTCGACGCGATCGACGCCGAAATCGACGGCCGCGACAGCCCGACGTTCGTGCACTGCTCGGACGGCAACGCGCGTACCGGCGTCGTCATCGGCTGCTACCTCGCGCGCCACGGCCTCGCGACGGGCAAGAGCGCGCTCGAAAAAATCCGCGAGCTTCGCTCCGTCGACCCGCTGTTTGCCAAACAGAAGTCGCCAAAGACGATGACCGAGGAAAAGTTCGTCCTGCGCTGGCGCGAGTCGCGCTGAAAAGCCGGCCGTCCGGCGCCTGTCCGGCCTCACCCGTCCGTCAAAACCTGCCGCTTTCCTGTCGTCGGACCGGAGAGTAAGAAGAACGGTCGCCCCGGGGGGAGCGGCTGTCCATGATCATCGCGCTGCTCGTCTTTTCGTCGGCCCTTCAGGTCGTCGTCGCGCTCGTCGCCCTTCGCGCACCGCGCACGGCGCGCACGCGTTCGGCGTGGTGGGTCTTCGCCGCAGCGCTGATGCTGATGGCGCTGCGGCGCCTGGTGGCGCTCGGCGGGATCCTCGCGGGAAGCGCCGTCGCGCCGACCAGGCCCACCGAAGAGCTGATCGCGGTCGGGATTTCGACCTTGCTGCTGACCGGTGTGCTGCGGATGCGGGTTCTGTGGGCAGAGGCCGACGCCGCCCTTCACGAAGCAAAGGAAAGCGAGCTCGCGCGCCGCGAGAGCGAAGAGATCTGGAAGCGCGTGTTCGAGTTCGCGCCCGACGGCTACGTGATGCTCGAGTCGGACGGCCGGCTGGCGCGGATGAACCTGGCCGCAGCCGAGATCGTCGGGCTCTCGCGCGAATCGGCCGAGGGGCGCTACATCTTCGAGCTCGGTTTTCTCGACGACGAGGGCCTCGCGCAGGCGGCGCGAAACCTGTCGATGATGCAGAGGGGCGAAGACCCGGGCCCCGCCGAATACACGTTCCACCGTCCGGACGGCACCCAGCGGCAGGTCGAGGTGATCAGTTACACGATCGACGTCCGCGACCGGCCGCTGCTGCTGACGATCGTCCACGACGTGACCCGGCGGCGACGCATCGAAGCCGAGCTCAAGCGCAGCCACCGGCGTCTCGAGGAAGCGCAGCGCGTGGCCGGCGTCGTCACGTTCGAGATCGACCTGCGTGAAGCCACGATCTCGACGAGCGGCGATCCGCGGCTGACCAGCCCTTCGACCGACGGACGCCTGCACATGTCGCTCGAGGAGGGCTTCAACTACATCGTACCCGAGGACCGCGAGCGGGTGCTCGAGGAAATGGCCGCGGGAACAGGCGGAAAGGGACGCATCGTCGTCGAATACCGGCAGTTCGACGCGCGCCTCGGCCGCGAAGCAACCGTGCGAACCACCGCGCACGCACAGAAAGACGAACACGGACACGTCACAGGGCTGGTCGGTGCGACCGTCGACGTCACCGAGATCCGCCACGCGGAGCAGGAGATCCGCACCCTCAATACCGCGCTCGAAGAGCGCGTGCGCGCGCGCACCGCCGAGCTCGAGCGCGCGGTCGACGAGCTCGAAGCGTTCAGCTACTCGGTCTCGCACGACCTGCGCTCGCCGCTGCGTGCGATGGCCGGCTACAGCGAGCTCGTGCTCGAGGAAGAAGGAAGCAGCCTCAGTGCGGCGTCGGTCGAGCATCTCGAGCGCATCCGTGCGTCGTCGGTGCGCATGGGAGGCCTGATCGACGGCCTGCTGTCGCTGGCGAGACTGTCACGCGCGACGCGCAACGACGTGCGCATCAATCTGTCGGAGATCGCCCGGACCATTCTCGCGGAGATGCAGGAGGCCGATCCCGGCCGCGACGTCGAAATCATCGTCGCCGACGACCTGGAGACGGTCGGCGACGCCGGCATGATGTCGGTGATGCTGCAGAACCTTCTCGCCAACGCGTGGAAGTTCACGCGCTCGCGCGCGCACGCGCGAATCGAATTCGGCCGCACGGGCGGCGGCGACTACTTCGTGCGCGACAACGGCGTCGGATTCGACGCCGCGCAAAAATCCAAACTCTTCCGTCCGTTCGAGCGCCTGCACCGCACCGACGAATTCGAAGGGACCGGCATCGGTCTCGCCACCGTCGCGCGCATCGTGCGTCACCACGGCGGACACGCGTGGGCCGAAGGCTCGATCGGCAAGGGTGCTACGTTCTGGTTCACGCTCGGCGCGCCAGGCCTGCGGGACGAGGCGAGGCTTCACACGATGGCCGCCGAGCTCATCGAAGCCGGACGCGTCGCCAAGCTTTCGTAGCGGTTCTACCCGCGGCGCCGCATCGCGCGCGCGATCTCGCGTTTGGCATCCTTGTCGCGCTCGGTCGCGCGCTTGTCGTGCTGCTTCTTGCCTTTGGCGAGCCCGACCTCGGCCTTGAGGCGCCCGCCCGCATCGAAGTAGATCTTCGTCACCACCAGCGAGTAGCCTTCGAGCTTGACGCGGCCCGCGAGGCGGTCGATCTGCCGGCGGTGCAGCAGCAGCTTTCGCTCGCGGTCCGGCTCGTGGTTGTTCTGTCCGGCGGGCGGATACGGCGAGAAGCGCGAGCCGATCAGCCAGGCCTCGCCCTTGTCGATGCGGACGTACGAGTCGGTGAGGTTGACGCCGCCCTCGCGCGCCGAACGAACCTCGGTGCCCGACAGCTGGACGCCCGCCTCGAGCGTCTCCTCGATGTAATAGTTATGGAACGCCTTACGGTTGTCCGCGACGCGACCGGCGGTCTCCTTGGTGCGCGACGCAGACTTGGCCATCGGCCGAAGCTAGCACGGCACGCCACGCGGAAAAGTGGGACGTACGGAAATCGGGGACAGACACCGATTTTGCGAAATCGGTGTCTGTCCCCGATTTTGCGCGTTCAGCCCCAGACTTTTTTGAGGAGGGCCTGGCCGCCGATCTCGTGCTTGCGGCCGAGGTCGACCGGGCGGTTCTTCTCGTCGACGAAGACAACGTTCGGCTTCCACGCGAGCGCCTGCTCTTCGGGCATCCAGCCGAACGCGGCGATGATGATCAGGTCGCCGACGTTCACCTTGTGAGCCGCAGCGCCGTTGACGCAGACGACGCCGGAACCCGGCTGGCCTTCGATCGCGTAGGTCTCGAAGCGCTCGCCGTTGTTCACGTTCCAGATCGAGACGGCTTCGTTCTCGATGATCCCGGCCCCTCGCAGGAGGTCCGAGTCGATCGTCACGCTGCCTTCGTAATGCAGATCGGCACCGGTGATGGTGGCCCGGTGGATCTTGCCACGCATCATCTTTCGCATGTTGTCGCGCATGGTTCCTTCCTCTCCCATTCAGTTTGCCGCCGCGCCGTTCGCAAAACGCGTATGCGAACCGGCGCCGGTCGACGACCGTTCGGTAACGGGGAATCGAGCTTCGGCCAGAGTCACGTTGTCGATGAGCCGCACGGGGCCGAGCCACGCGGCAATCGCCATCACGGAGCGCTCGTCGGCAACTTCCGTCGCAGCGATGGCATCCGGATCGACGACTTCGAGATATTCGGTGCGAAGAGCCGCGCAGCCGGCGAGAACACCTGCCGCTTCGGCAACCAGCCGCGACGAATCGCGCTCACCGGCAGCAAACAGGGCGGAGGCCGCGTCGAGCGCACGATGGATGACGGGCGCTTCTTCGCGCTCGGCAGCCGAAAGCCGCGCATTGCGCGAGCTCATCGCAAGCCCGTCGCGCTCGCGCACGGTTTCCGCTTCGACGATGCGCAGCGGAAAGTGAAGGTCGCGCACCATGCGGCGGATGACCTGCAGCTGCTGGAAATCCTTTTTGCCGAACACCGCGAAGTCAGGCAGCACCATGTTGAACAGCGCAGCGACCACGGTCGCGACGCCTTCGAAATGCCCGGGCCGGAACTTTCCGCAAAGCTCGCCCGAAAGCCCGGCGACGCTTATGCGTGTGGCGGCGCCGGCCGGATAGACTTCGCTCGCCGGCGGCATGAACAGCACGTCGACGCCTTCTTCTTCGAGCAGCGCCGCGTCGGTCTTGTCGTCGCGCGGATAGTTCTCGAAGTCTTCCGGATTGTTGAACTGCGTCGGATTGACGAAGATCGATACGACGACCAGATCCGACAGTTCGCGTGCCCGCTTGAGCAGCGAAAGGTGCCCGTCGTGCAGGTAGCCCATCGTCGGCACGAAACCGACAGTCAGTCCGCCGGCACGCGCCTGGCGGCTGAGCTCCTGCATCTTGGCAACGGATCGTACGATCTTCATCGCGCCGTTCCTGCCTACGCTTCCTTTGCGAGCACGACGGCGCGCGGCGCCGAGAACGAATGCTTCTCGGTCGGGAACGCACCGGCGCGAACTTCACGGACGTATTCGGCGAAAGCCTCGGTCGCCTGCGTACCGAGCTCGGCGAAGCGCTTGACGAACTTCGGTGCGATGCGGTCTTCGAGGCCGAGCAGGTCGTGCATCACGAGAACCTGGCCGTCGCAGCCCGCGCCGGCGCCGATCCCGATGGTCGGAATCGAAACGGCCGCCGTGATTTCTGCAGCAAGGTCCGACGGAACCCCTTCGACGACGATCGCGAAAGCTCCCGCGTCTTCGAGCGCCTGCGCATCTTCGAGAAGGCGGCCGCTTTCGCCGGCGCCGTGTCCGCTGCGCCGGCCCTGGACCTTGTGTCCGCCCATGCGATGCACCGATTGCGGCGTAAGACCGACGTGTCCCATGACGGGAATGTCGACCTCGGCAAGCCGGCGAACCGCGTCGGCCACGTGCACGCCGCCTTCGAGCTTTACGGCTTCGGCGCCGCCTTCCTTGATGAGCCGTCCGGCGTTGGCGACCGCGTCGGCCACCGAGACCTGGTACGAAAGGAACGGCATGTCGACGACGACGAGCGCCCGGCGGCGGCCGCGCGCGACCATGCGCGAGTGATAGACCATCTCGTCCATCGACACGCCGAGCGTGTTCTCGCCGCCCTGCATGACCATCGCGAGCGAGTCACCGACCAGCAGCAGGTCGGCGCCCGCGCGATCGGCCAGCCGCGCGAACGTGAAGTCGTAGGCGGTCACCATCGCGAGCTTGCGCTCGCCCTTGGCGGCCAGGATGGAAGGGACGGTTACCTTGGAGTCTTCGAAGCTCGTAGCCACGGTGCGACCTCCTGTTCTTCACGAGAAGGAGTGTCGGTAGCTGCGGCTTCAGGGCGGACTGGCGCTCGGGCGCCATGCCTTGCGTGCCGTTTCACCTTCGACCTCCGTCTCGGTCCTGAGCTTGCCCTGGCCTTCAGTGACGAAGATCAGCGGCTCGCCTGCAAGTCGCCCCGGCTATTGCCGGTGGCGATCAAACGGATCCAAGCGGTACGTAAACCTGGGTTCCCTGCCCCATCGATCCGATCTCCCGAACCAGGTCGACCAGATGGCCGCCATTCTCGACAAAGTCGATGTCCGAGCAACTGACGATGAGAAGCGGGGTCTCCCTGTAGCCGTGGAAGAACCTCCTGTAGGCTTCCGCGACTTTCTCTATGTAAGCCCGGCCGATCTTGCGTTCGTACGGCCGGTCACGCTTCTTAAGCCTTCTCAGCAGAACCTCAACCTCCGCGTCGAGGAAGACGACGAGGTCCGGCCGGCGGATCCGGGCATCCAGCAGCCCGTAAATCCTCTCGTACAGAGACAGCTCGTCTGACGCCAGCGTCAGACCCGCGAAGATCCGGTCCTTCGCGAACAGGTAATCCGTGACCACCGAGTGCTCGAACAGGTCCATCTGGACCAGCTCTTCCTGCTGGCGGTAACGCTCGACCAGGAACGAGAGCTGGGCGGTCAGCGCGTAGCGCTCGGGCTCCTCGTAAAACCGCGGGAGAAACGGGTTCTCCTCGACCGGCTCGCCGACGAGCCTTGCGCCGTAATGCTTCGCGAGGGCCCTCGCCAGCGAGGACTTTCCGACGCCGATCGCGCCCTCGACGGCAATGTAACGGGCTTCCTGCGGCACCCTCTCGTTTCCAGTCGCGCCCGGGTATCACGCAGAAAAGAGCGAGTCTAGGCAATATCGGCTTCGCACAAGTCGCTGTGCTATTCTCGGCCGGTTGCTGCATCGGGCAGCTCGCAGATGTCGCGTCAGGGAGCCGGATGCTGGCGTGCGGCCGGCAGACGCGGCGTGCGGCCGGCAGACGCGGCGTGCAGCCGGCAAAAGCGGCCTGCGGCCAGCAATAGGTGGAGACGTGGAAGAGGGTGCTGTGGGAACTGACGAAGAAGGCGCGGGGCGACTGCTGATCATCGGCCTGACCGGCCCGGAGCTCGACCCGGAGGCCGAGGCTCTTCTCCATCACGTCGATCCGCTCGGCGTCGTGCTGTTCCGGCGCAACATCCAGTCGGTCGGCCAGCTGAAAGACCTGACCCGCCGCCTCGCGGAATTCCGCCCGGACATGCTGATCGCGATCGATCACGAGGGTGGTCGCGTCCACCGGATGCCGCCAGACTTCACGCACTTTCCGCCGTCGCTCGTCATGGCCCGCAACGGCGACCCGGGCCTGATGCGCGAGGTTGCCCATGCGCACGCGGCCGAGCTTCGCGATGCGGGCTTCAACCTGACGTTCTCGCCCGTGCTCGACGTGCACACCAACCCGGCCAACCCGATCATCGGCGACCGCGCGTTCGGCACCACGCCCGAAGAAGTCGTCCACAATGCGCTTCCGTATATGCAGGGGCTCGCCGAGGGCGGCATTCTCGCGTGCGGCAAGCACTTTCCCGGCCATGGCGACACGTCGGTGGACTCGCACCTGGAGCTTCCGGTGCTGCCGGCGGCGACTCATCCGCTCGAGCGCCTGCGCACGCTCGAGCTGCGGCCGTTCGCGCGTGCGATCGCGCAAGGCGTGCCGATGATCATGACCGCGCACGTGATCTGCGATGCGCTCGACCCGAAAGCTCCGGCAACGCTCAGCCGCCGCGTGATCGAAGATCTGCTGCGCACCGAGCTCGGTTACGACGGCTACGTGGTTTCCGACGATCTGGAAATGAAGGCGATCGTCGATCACTACAGCGTCGGCCGCGCGGCGGTGATGTCGATCGTCGCCGGCTGCGACGGCTGCCTTGTCTGCGCGACTCCGTCGCGAATCTACGAAGCGCACGAAGCACTGACGAACGCGCTCGAAAGCGGCGAGATCACGATCGCGTCGGCGGCAAACGCCGCACGCCGGCGAGAGAAGCTGCTCGCGAAGAGCCGCCGGCTCGCGCGCATCCCGATCACCGCCGGCGCAATCGGCGCCGCCGCACATACCGCGCTTTCGTCGCGCCTTCGCGGAGAGGCCGTCGTTGCCTGAAATGCAGAAAACGGGGACGGACACCGATTTCCCGTCTGTCTCGATTTTCGCGCCGGCTCGCGCGGTGCGAACGTTCGATCGTCCGGCGGGAAAGCCGGCTTGTGCTTTCGGAAATCGCTGCCTGTCACGGATGTTGATCGCCGCAACGGTATTCGCCTGCGCATTCGTTCCAGCGCTCGCCGCCGCACAGACCGGCGCCGGCGCGGAGCGTTACGAAGTTACGATCACGCCGCCGAAGCGGCCGGGCAGCGAGCCCGCAGCTGCCGCTCCGGTGGAACCTGCAAACGACGGTGCCGGCGCGCCGACGGCTGCCGCTCCTGCCGCAGCCGGCGAAGCGGCGAAGCAAGGCACCGCGACGGCGGCCACCGCGAATGCGAGTGCGGCCGTTGCGCCCGTCGCGCCAGAAGTGCCGGCACTTCCCGTTGGGCCGCTTCGCACGCTTCAGGTCGGAGCGTTTCGCCAGCAGAAGAGCGCGGTCTCACTTCACGACACGCTCGTCGAGGCGTTCCAGGATGTCGTGGTCGTCGAAGCCCAGTCGGGCGGCGAACCGATCTATCGCGTCAACGTCGGCCGCCTGCCGCGAGGGCCGGCGCTCGACGATCTCAAGCGGCGCCTGGTTGCAGCGGGCTATCCGACGTTCGAGGTGCTGGCGCCGGTCGGCGAATCGGCGCCGCACTGATTCGGGTACGCGGGTCGCATCAGCGGCGGGCGGACTTCCCGGACGCAGTCTTCTCTGTTTTCTTCGCGACGGCTTTGTTTGCGGCTGCTTTGTTCGCGGCGGCTTTGCTGGCCACTGGTCTCTTCGCTGTTCTCAGCGCGCGTGCTTTTTTCGGTAGCGCTTTTCCTGCGGCGCTGGCCATTCCCCGCGCCTCGGCGACTGCTCGCGCAAGCCCTCGCTTGTAATCCCCCTCGACGACGCCGCTTTCCGTAAAGATCGCCGTAACCAGCTCGGCCGGCGTCACGTCGAACGCCGGATGAAACACCGACACACCGCGCGCAGCGATCCGTTTGCCGCCGATGTGCGTCACTTCGCGCTCGCTGCGTTCCTCGATCGGAATGTCGGCGCCGGTCGCGCAGCCGAGATCGATCGAGGACGTCGGAGCGGCCACGTAGAACGGAATCCCGTGGCGCTTCGCCAGCACGGCGATCGTATAGGTGCCGATCTTGTTCGCGACGTCGCCGTTGGCGGCGGTGCGATCGGTTCCGACCACGATGGCACCGATGCGGCCGCTCGCGAGCAGCGCGCCGACCATGCCGTCGGTCACCAGCGTTACAGGAATTCCGAGCTTGACGAGCTCCCACGAGGTAAGGCGTGCGCCCTGCAGAAAAGGCCTGGTTTCGGTGGCGTAGACGCCGAATCGCCGGCCTTTCTCCCACGACGCGCGAATGACGCCGAGGGCAGTGCCGTATCCGGCGGTCGCGAGCGCGCCCGCGTTGCAATGCGTGAGCACGTCGCCTTTGAGCAGCGGCGCGCCCGCTGCGCCCATTGCGCGATTGGCCGCGACATCCGCGGCAAACATGTCTTCCGCTGTCGTGCGCAGCGTGCGCGCTGCCGCGGCCGGCGATGGTTCTTCTCCGCCGGAGGACGCCGCGACGAGCGCCTGACGCTGGCGTTCGATCGCCCACGCGAGATTGACCGCCGTCGGTCGCGCTTCTTTGAGAATCCGCGCGGCCTTCTCGAAATCCTCGAGCACCCGCCCTGCGCGGAAGCGGCGCGCTTCGAGGGCAAGTCCGAACGCTGCGGTCACTCCGATCGCCGGAGCGCCGCGAACGACCATGTCGCGAATCGCACGCGCGGTGTCGGCAGCGCCGCGAAGCCCGATCCAGGTTTCCTTGTGCGGAAGTTTCCGTTGATCGAGCAGGCGCAGGCGCCCGGCTTTCCAGCTGATCGGCTCGACTCCGCGAGGCTTTCTCATCGGCTCGACTCCGCGAGACTTAGCCACCAAAGCATTCCTCCAGGGTTTTCTGCGGCTGGAATCCGAGCAGCGCGGTTGCGCGTCGCCCGTCGGCCAGCGTTCTCCAGCGAAGATGGGCGCCGTCGGTGGCCGACGGCGCAATGCGGTCGGCGATCGGGCCCGGCACCGCCGGCGCCACGATCCCGGCCATCGCGAACAGGCGCGAGAGCGGAATCACCGAGCGTCCGACGATGTTCAGCACCTCGCCGCAGCGCTGGTCGATCGCGAGCGCGACGGCGCGCACAAGGTCCTCGTAGTGCACGACCTGGCACGGCGGATCATAGCCGAGCACGCGGATCGGAAGCCGCGCGCGCAGCATGGCGGCAAGCGGACTGTCCATCGCACCGGCCAGCGGGGCGCGGGCCGAAGCGCCTGCGCGCTGCGCGCCGCCGAATACGCTCGCGGTGCGAAGCACTCCGACGCCAGCCTCGGCTCCGACTGCCCATGCCACGATCCTGCGCTCGCAATTGCGGAGCTCCTGCGCCCAGCGTGCGCAGGCCGACGCGAATACGGTCTCGCGCGGCAGCGCGCTCTGCTCGTCGAAGACCAGCGGCGAAGCTGGCGCGACGCCGTAGACGGCGGTCGACGAAAGAAGCAGGACATGCGGCGGCTGGCCGCCAAGCTCGACGAGCCGGGTCAGTGCAGACGTGACGGAAGTCGTGATCGCGATGTCCGAAACCCACGGCTCCGCCGGCGTGACCGGCGACTCCGACAGACAGGTCAGTGCAAGCACGGCGGGACGCAGCTCGAGCAGAAGATCGCAGAGCTCGCGTGCGCACGCCGGCGACGACGGATCGAGACATGGAACCGCGGCCGGCAGGCCTTGATTTTTCACAGGAAAAAAATCTGTACCTGTCCCCTTTTTGATTTCGACGACGACGATGCGGCGGTCGGCGGCTTCGGCGACGAGCGTGCGGACGACGTCGTGTGCGAGCGCGCCGCTGCCGAGGATCACGATCGTTTCGCGCGCGGCCACGGCGCGGCATAGCGCCACACGTATTTTGACAAGTCGAGCACCGCCCCCTAGCTTCCCGCGCGGTGGAATCGCAGACGCACACCGAGGTCGTTCGCGCGCCGATCGAGCTTTGTTTCGCGACGCTCGTCGACTTTGCCGAGTATCCGAGCTGGTTCCGCGTGATCCGCAAGGCCACGATCGAAAATGCCGACGATGCCGCCGGCCGCTGGACCGTCCGCTTCGAGCTCGACGCGATCCTGAAGACGATCACGTACACCCTCGATTACGACAGCGAGCGCCCAAGCCGCCTGACGTGGAAAATGAAGGAAGGCGACCTCAAGGCGATCGACGGCGAGTACCAGCTTGTCGAGCTCGAGCCCGGCCTGACCGAGGCAACCTGCACGCAGTCGATCGACGTCGGACTGTGGGTGCCCGGCCTGGTCCGGCGCGCCTTCGAGCAGACGGCGATCGTCGACTCGGTGCGGGAATTCAAGCAGGCCGCGGAGGCGCGCGCGGGCGTGTGATACCGCGCCATCATGGGTCGTCGGCAACGACTCGTGCCGAGGCTCGGAGTGCCGGAAGTTGTGAGCCTGCGCACTGACTGCGCGTCAAACCTGCAGCAACGAACGCAACGAAAAACGCCGGCTCCTTTCTGGAGCCGGCGTCTTTTCATGAACGCGCGTAACCGCGTCGGTCATGCGCTTTGCCGCTTGTCAGAGTTGGTGGAGACGAACGGGATCGAACCGTCGACCTCCTGAATGCCATTCAGGCGCTCTCCCAGCTGAGCTACGTCCCCTCGAGCGCGGCGGCGGGACATTAGCCGGGTCGCGGTGACGGGACAACCACGCTCCGACGCTTCGCGCTAAACGCTCTGCCCCACATCCGGGCGTGGACTGGCGCGCAGTTCGGCCATAAAGTCAGCCGCCCCATCGCGGATGCAGCGCCCGTTGCTGCCTGCTGCGATGACGAGCTGCTTTCAAGGAGTACCCGGTGCCGACTCTCGCTCTCGTCCGTCATGGTCAATCGCAATGGAACCTCGAGAACCGGTTCACCGGGTGGGTCGACGTTCCACTGACCGAGCTCGGCCGCACCGAAGCGGCCCGCGCCGGCGAGCTGCTGAAAGAAACCGGCATCCATTTCGATTGCGCGTTCACGTCCGATCTTGCGCGCGCGCAGGAAACGCTTCGCATCGTGCTCGACAGGCTTGGCACGAACGGAATTCCGATCGAGCGCGACAAGGCGCTCAACGAGCGCCACTACGGCTCCCTGCAGGGACTCAACAAGGCGGAAACCGCCGAGAAGTACGGCAAGGAGCAGGTCCACATCTGGCGGCGAAGCTACGACATCGCTCCGCCGGAAGGCGAAAGCCTCAAAGACACTGCCGCGCGCACGCTCCCGTATTTCGAAAAACGGATCCTTGCCGAGATCGCCGCCGGCAGGAACGTGCTCGTCGCCGCCCACGGCAACAGCCTGCGCTCGATCGTGATGGAGCTCGACAAGCTCACGCGCGACCAGGTGCTCGAGCTCAACATCGGAACCGGCGTGCCGCTCGTCTACGACATCGACCGCGGCGGTAAAGTCCTGTCGAAGAGAATCCTCGAGCCATGACGAAGCAGCACGCCATCGGCAAGATGGCCGCCGGAACGGCGGTCGGAGCATTCTGCCTGTGGCTTGCGCTGCACAAGGTCGACATGTCCGAGGTCGGGGCTGCGCTCGAGAGCTTCGATTCGCGCTGGCTCATCGCGGCGTTCGCCGTCAGCCTCGCGCTCCAGGTCCTGCGCGCGTGGCGCTGGCAGATCGAGCTGACGCCGCTCGCCGTCATTCCGTTCCCGCTGATGTGGTCGATCACGTCGGTCGCCTACATGATGATCAACGTGCTGCCGTTCCGCCTCGGCGAGCCCGTGCGCCCGCTGCTGCTTTCGTGGAAGACCGGCCTTCCGGTTCCGGCGATCGTCGGCAACTGGGTGTTCGAGAAGATGATGGACACGGCCGTCCTTCTGATCCTGCTGCACGCCACGCTGATGATGGCCGACCTGCCGCCGTGGGCGCATCACGCTTCGATGGGAAGCTTTTTCATGTTCGCGGGCATGCTCGCGCTCGTCGTCGGCTTCTGGCTGCACGGTGAGAAGTTCTTCGATCGCGCAATCGCGCCGGTGCTGTCCGAGCACTCGTGCGGGAAGGTGCGCAAGGTGCTGATCGCCGCGCGCGCGGGTCTGCAGATCCTTCCCGAGCGCCGGCTCGTCGCCAAAGTCTTCGTGGTCTCGATGGCGCTGTGGCTGCTTCCGATTCTTTCGAGCTGGCTTCTCATCCGCGGCTTCGGCTTCGACGTGCCGGTCGCCGCCGCGTTCGTCATCTTCGTCTGCGTCGGCCTCGGCACCGCCGTGCCGAATCCGCCGGGAATGATCGGCGTGTTCCAGATCGCGTCGGTCGCCGCGCTCGGCCTCTACGGCATCGATCAGCCGAAGGCCGTCGCGTACGGTCTCGTGCTGAACGCGGTGCAGCTGCTTTCGCTCGTCGCTCAGGGTGCGATCGCGATGCCGTGGGTCGGCGTCGGCCTCGGCACGATGACGCGCGCAGCAGTCGAAACCCGCGGCACCGATCCGTGCCATGCGACCACGAGATAGGCGGCCTGTCCGGTGAGCAAGCGCCGGCAGACGTCCCTGTTCGAAGAACCCGACGACTCCGAGGAGCGCGAAGAACCGGCGACCGCCGGTCGGCGCGCCCGCCGCAAGGCCGACGACCTTTCCGAAGCGGTTTCGCACGACGCACGTCCCGAGCGCGAGCGCGTCCCGCTTGCCGAGCGGATGCGTCCGATGACGGTCGACGAGCTTGCCGGACAGGCAAAGATCGTCGGGCCCGGAACGTTTCTCGGCGGCATGCTGCGCGGCACCACGCCGCCGCGCTCGCTGCTGCTGTGGGGACCTCCGGGCAGCGGCAAGACGACGATCGCACGCCTTCTCGCCGGCCGCACCGGTTACGAGCTCGCCACGCTGTCGGCGGTGCTCGGCGGCATCAAGGACCTTCGCGAGCTGCTCGCCGAAGCGCGCGAGCGACGCCGCGCCCAGGGCAAGGGAACGATTCTTTTCGTCGACGAGATCCACCGCTTCAACAAGGCGCAGCAGGATGCGTTCCTGCCGCACGTCGAAAGCGGCGACATCGTGCTGGTCGGCGCGACCACCGAGAATCCGTCATTCGAGGTCAATGCGCCGCTGCTGTCGCGCTGCCGCCTGGTCGTGCTCGAGCCGCTTTCCCACGATGACATCGCAAGCGTGATCGATCGTGCGCTGACTGACCGCGAGCGCGGGCTCGGCGAGCTCGAGCTTGCGATCGACGACGACGCGAAGGCGTTCCTTGCCGGCATGGCCCAGGGCGATGCGCGCGGTGCGCTCGGCGCGCTCGAGGTCGCCGCCGATATCGCCGTTGCGACCGGGATGCGCCGGATCGACCGCGCGCTGGCGGAAGAGGCGCTGCAGAGAAAGGCGATCCGCTACGACTCCTCCGGCGAGGAGCACTACAACGTCATCTCGGCGTTCATCAAGAGCATGCGGGCGAGCAACGTCGATGCGTCGATCTACTGGCTCGCGCGCCTGATCGAAGCCGGCGAGGATCCGCTCTTCATCGCACGCCGCATGGTGATCTTCGCGAGCGAGGACATCGGCCTTGCGGATCCGCACGCGCTGCCGCTCGCAATCGCGGCGCGCGATGCTTTGCATTTCGTCGGAATGCCGGAGGGACGCATTCCGCTTGCCCACGCGGTCGCGTACCTGGCCGGTGCACCGAAATCGAACCACGCGTACATGGCCATCGGCGAGGCGCTCGCCGAAGTTCGCGAGAGCGGCGCGCTGCCGGTGCCGCTGCATCTGCGCAACGCACCAACCGGAATGATGAAGAAGCTCGGATACGGCCGCGATTACGCGTATCCGCACCCGGATGCGGAAAAGGCCGCCGGTCAGCAGTACCTTCCCGATGCCCTCAAAGGCCGGAAGTTTTTCCGCCCGAAAGACAAATGATCCTCATGTGATGAGTCAGCGCGACGCTCTTTTCGAACGTCTTTTTCGCGAGTAGAATCGCGTCATGTCGGAGTCGCCCGAGAGCTCGGCGTATACCGCGCAGCGATACTTTGCGCTTGCCGAAGAGGGCCTGCTGTCGCCCGATGAGCGGGTCGAGCTGCTCGAAGGACTCATCGTCGCGATGGCGCCGCAGTCGCCTGCGCACGCGGCGGCGGTCTGGCGGACAACCCATGCGCTCGAACGATGCGTCAGCCAGGGGGCGATCGTACGTGCGCAATGTTCGTTCATTGCCTCGGAGTTTTCGGTGCCCGAGCCTGACGTCTGCATCGTCGAAGGCAGCATCGAGGATTACGAGCGCGTTCATCCGAGCCGGGCGCTGCTGATCGTGGAAATCGCCTCGAGCAGCCTCGCGCCGGATCGCCTTACCAAAAGCCGCATCTACGCAGCGGCCGCGATTCCCCAGTACTGGATTGTCAATCTGCGTGACGGCGTCGTCGAGTCGTACACCGATCCGGACCCGCCGGCCCGCGTCTACAAACGAACTGTTGTACACCGACGTGACGAGACGATTCGTGTCGTCGCGCTGCCGGAATGCTCGGTTCGGGTGGAGGACCTGTTCCCGCGCGAGCGCCCCGCTTCCAGCGACTGACCGCCGCAGCCGAGTGAGACAGCCGGCAGTTTGCCCGTCATCGCTCACGAACGAACCGTTGATTGGCAGTTTTTCTTCATCCGGATGTCGGCTCCGGCTATGGTCCGTCGTCCTTGAGCAAGTTGGCTGCCGCAATGAGCAGCCGGGAGACTGCGCCATGCTGTACGCCGTGCTCTGCTACAACTCCGAAGAGATGGTCTGCGCGTGGACCAAGGAAGAGGACGACGCCGTGATGGCGAAGCTCTCCGTCGTTCACGACAAGTGGGACAAAGCCGGGAAGCTCAAGCCGTCGATCCGCCTGCTTCCGACGTCGGCCGCCACGACTCTCCACAAAACCAGAGACCTCGTCGTCGACGGTCCGTACGCGGAAACCAAGGAGCAGCTTCTCGGCTTCTACATCGTCGACGTCAGCGGACTCGAAGAAGGCCTCGCGTTCGCACGCGAGCTCGCTGCCGCAAACCCCGGCGGAGCGTACGAGCTGAGGCCGATCCGGCTCTACCTCCCGGGTAATGCCGTCGAGGCCGTCTACTCGCGATGACCGATCCGGCCTGGATCGAAGCGGCGCTGGTCTCGGCCAGGCCGCAGGCGGTGGCCGCGCTGCTGCGCTACTTCCGCGATCTCGATTCGGCCGAGGAAGCGTTCCAGGAGGCCAGCCTGCGGGCGCTCAAGCACTGGCCGGTCAACGGCCCGCCACGTGACGCGACGGCATGGCTGATCATGGTCGGCCGCAACGCGGCGCTCGATGCCGTGAAGCGCCGCGCGAGGAACGCGCCGCTCCCCGACGAAACGCTGCTTCCCGATCCCGAGGAGATCGACCTCGCCGAACGCCTCGACGAGAGCGGCTATCGCGACGACATCCTGCGCCTGCTGTTCGTCTGCTGTCATCCGGATCTCCCGTCGACGCAGCAGATCGCGCTGGCGCTGCGCATCGTATCCGGACTTTCCGTAAAACAGCTGGCGCGCGCGTTCCTCGTCAGCGAGGACGCGATGGAGCAGCGCATCACGCGTGCGAAAGCGCGGATCGCCGGTGCCGGCGTTCCGTTCGAGACGCCCGGCGCCGCAGAGCGAGTCGAACGGCTCGCCGCGGTCCTTGCGATGATCTACCTCGTCTTCAACGAGGGTTATTCGGCCGGACCGGGTGACGATGCGCGCGCGCAACTTGCCGACGAAGCGATCCGCCTCGGCCGGCTGCTGCTGCGCATGTTCTCGTCCGAGCCCGAAGTGATGGGGCTGCTCGCGCTGATGCTGCTTCACCATTCGCGCTCCATCGCACGCTTCGACGCGAACGGCGAAGTCATCCTGCTCGAAGACCAGGACCGCAACCTGTGGCGCAGCGCGATGATCCAGGAAGGCCTTGCGCTCGTCGACAAGGCGATCCGTCATCGAAGCCCCGGTCCGTACCAGGTGCAGGCCGCGATCGGCGGGCTTCATGCGCGTGCGCGAACATTCGAAGAAACCGACTGGAATTCGATCGAACGGCTGTACGAGGCACTCGAGCGGATGCAGCCGTCGCCGGTCGTCACGCTCAACCGTGCGGTCGTCGTCTCGAGGATTCGCGGGCCGCAGGCTGCGCTTGATCTCATCGATCCGCTCGAGGCGCGCCTGTCCGGATACTTCCACTTCCACGGGGCGCGCGGAGCGCTGCTGCTCAAGCTCGGCCGCAGGAAAGAGGCTCACCAGGCCTTCGACCGCGCGATCTCGCTGGCGAATACGCCGGCCGAAGCCGCCCATATCCGCATGCACATCGACCGGCTGACCACCGATCCGGCCGACGCGGACAACGGAGAATAATTTCGCGCCGCTGTCGGAACCGCCCGTGCCCGCGCGTTCCTTGGTCAACTGGCCCGAATCCCCGAACAGGAGAACCGCAATGACCACCACCAATACCGACCGACAGCTCGTGCTGACCCGCGTGATCGATGCAACGCCGGAGAAGATCTTCCGCTGCTGGACGACGCCCGAGCTGCTGCAGAAATGGTTCGCGCCCAAGCCGTGGACGACTCCGGTCGCCGAGCTCGACGTACGCGCCGGCGGCGCCAGCAACATCGTGATGCGCTCGCCCGAAGGTGCCGATTATCCGGCGCCCGGCATCTATCTCGAGGTCGTTCCCAACCGGAAGCTCGTGTTCACCGATGCATTCTCGGCGGGCTGGATTCCGGCGGGCGAGCCTTTCATGACCGCCGAGATCACGCTCGAACCGACGGCCGACGGCAAGACCGTCTACACCGCGACGGCGCGCCACTGGACCTCCGAAGCCTGCGAGCGCCACATCAAGATGGGTTTCCACGAAGGCTGGGGTCAGTGCACGACGCAGCTCGAGGAGCTGGCGAAGTCGATCTGACTTCGGCTGGCGGATGGCAGCGACGTCACGCCGACTTCGCGAACCCACGAACGCGAAGTCGGCATGATCTCACGTCGTCAGAACTTCACTTCCGGCACGGCCTTCGCGGACTCGGGCGCTTCGAAGTACGGGCGCGGCCCGAAGCCGAACAGACGACCGAGCAGATTGGTCGGAAAGCTCTTCGCCGTCGTGTTGTAGGTCTGCGCGGCTTCGTTGTAGCGCATGCGTGCTACGGCCAGCCGGTTTTCGGTGCCGGCAAGCTCGTCCTGCAGGCGCAGGAAATTCTGGTCGGACTTGAGCTCGGGATATTTCTCGACGACCACGAGCAGACGCGACAGCGCGCTGCTCAGCTCGTTCGATGCCGCCATCGCCTCGGCCGGATTACCTGCACCGGCAACGCGACTTCGTGCTTCGGTGACCTTGATCAGCACGTCTTTTTCCTGCTGTGCGAAGCCTTTGACGGTGTTGACCAGATTCGGAATCAGATCGTTGCGGCGCTGGAGCTGGTTCTGGACTTCGCTCCACGCCGAGTCGACGGCTTCGTTCTGGCGGACGAGCGTGTTGTAGCCGCAGCCCGGCAACGTCAGCAGTGCGATCCATCCAAAGATCGTCCCGGCCCACGCGAGCGCGGCTGACGTCCTTGTCGTCTTCGAATGCTTCATGGCAGGGGTCATGGGTATTGTGCTTCGCATCATCGTTGTTTCCTCTTTGAGCTTGGTCGCTACCAGCTGCGGCCCGCGCCGCCTCCGCCGAAGCCTCCGCCTCCCCCGCCAAAACCACCGCCGAAACCGCCGCCTCCTCCGAACCCTCCACCGAATCCGCCACCCATCGGTCCGCCGAATCCGCCTCCCCAGAAGATCGGATGATAACGGCGACGCCGCCCGCCGAAGACGGTCCTCGACAGGAACATCCATACGAACAGGATCAGCAGAAGCGTGCCGAGCGAGAATCCCTGGCGCGGGCGCGATGACGGCGGCGCGGCTTCGCCGCCGTATTCGGTCTTCAGGATGCGTGCGATCTCGGTCATTCCGGCACGAATCCCGCGCGCATAGTCGCCGCTTCGAAAACCCGGAATCACGAAGCGATCGAGAATCGCACCCAGTCGTCCGTCCGGCAGCACGCCTTCGAGGCCGTAGCCGGTAAAGAATCGCGCCCGGTGATCGTCGACCGCGACCAGCAGCAGCAGGCCGTCGTCCTTTTCGGCGCTGCCGAGCTTCCAGGCCTTGAGCACCTTCATTCCATACGTGAACTCGTCGAGCGGCGCGGTGGTGCGAACGGTCAGCACGGCGATCTCGGCGCTGGTCGCCTGCTTGACGTCGTACGCGAGGCTTTCGAGCACGCGCTCGTCGTCGGAATCGAGAATCTCCGCGACATCGACGACCGGACCCGCGAGCGGCGGAATGCCGGGCTCACGCAACGGCGCGGTCTGCGCGGATGGCGATGCTGACGGTGTCGGTGCCGGCGGTGTCGGTGCGGATGGTATCGGCGCGGATGGCGACGAAGACGGCGGCGGCGCGGCGCCAGGGCGCGAGCTCTCGCGCGGCACCGTCTCGACCGGAATCGCGGCAAAGAGCGCAGGCGAAGCCGTGACGACGGTGGCCGCAAGCACTGCGCCCGCGAAGATGCTGCGGGTTCTCATGGCCGCGTAATCCTGTCCGCGGCACGCGCGAGCTCGGTGAGCTCGGACAGATAGCGATGGAAAAGAGGCTCGATGTCAGCGGCCGGCGGAGGCTTGCCCTGTTCGCGCGCCGCCTGGATCGTGCGGAACGTTTCGAGCGAAATGCCGAGGGCGCGTTCGACCTCGCGGGTGTTCACCGCAGCGACAGCCGTGCGTTCGCGTCCGGCAAGCATGAGCAGCCCGCGCATGATTGCCTCGAATCCCGAGCTGCTGTCGAGCATCAGGATCTGCAGGCCGCGCTTGTCGGAAGCTTCCGCCAGGAACGCCTGGCGAAGATGCAGGACCTTGCCTTTGAGTTGCTGCTCGACTTCGAGGCGAAGGTGATCATGGTCGATCGCAAGGCCGTCGAGCGGATTGCTGCCGCCCCACAGCAGCTCGCACGAATCCATCAGCGTCAGGATTTCGAGCGGAAAGACGTCGCACGACGTGGCCAGGTACTCGTCGTCGAGAAGCAACGGCAGCGCAACTCCTTTGCGCCGCTGCGTTACTCCGGCGACCTGGCGAAGCAGCGGCGTGGTGATGCGGCTCACGATCATCACCGTCGATACCGAGTCGGTACGGATTCCGGTGTCGCACTGTACGAGGACGGCGCGCAGGTCCGCACCGAGCGCCGAGGCGCAGTCCGTGGCGAAACGAAGCGCCTTTTCACGGTTGGTGTCCTGACCCACTGAACATCAGTTTAATGCCGTAACGGGCCGGGTCGAGCCCGCTGGCCACCGGCGAGGCACAAAGAGATGGTCGAAGCGGAGATATTCGGCGGATGAGGCCGCCTCGCATATCTCGCGGTGCCGCATTTCTGCCCCGGACCGCGACGCAGGCATTGACGGGTCAATCTCCGGCAACGTAGGATCCCGCGCGCGCAACGGAACACTCGCGGCGGGTCGCGCGCTGCCGCACAACATCACCGAAGCTCCCGTGCTCGGATCTGGAGGGACCATGGCACACGATCGTGAACGACGAATGCTTCTGGCCGGTATCGGCGCAGCGGGCGCACTGGCCATCGCGCGAACGGCTCGAGCCGCGGGTTGCGGCGACGCGGGGCCGCTCGGTCCAACGGGACCGACCATGCGCGATCTCTCCAGCAAGATCGCACCGGACGAAGAGGCCGTCGGCGAAGCACGCAAGGCGATCACGGGCTGCCCGTCCACGGTGACTGCGCAGTTTTCGATCACCGAAGAAGGCGTCTACTACATGACCGGCAACATCGACGGTGAATCGGGGAAAGCCTGCATCGAAATTCTCTGCGACAACGTCGAGATCGAGTGCGACGGCTTCCTGTTTCGCGGCGTGCCCGGCACGCTCGAATGCATCCGGACGCCGAGCGCGCAGCAATGCATCGGGATCTACGACGCCGGCTTCGTCGACTGGCAGCACACCTGCATCGACCTGTCGAACTCGGCGTACTGTTACTGCGAAGAGCTGTGGTTTCATCGCTGCGATTCCAGCTCGAACCCGCTCGGGCTTGGTGCGGCGACGCTCGGTGCCGCCGGAACGTTCGATGACTGCAGCGTGCTCGCCTGTACGCATGGCCGGCTCGCGGCCGGTCGCGACAGCATCTTCGAGGAATGCGCGGTCGTCGACAGCACGGGCGGCGGGCTCTACTCGCCCGGCCCCTGCACCATGGAGGACAACTTCGTGCTGAACAACGACGGCACCGGCATGGAGCTCGGTGCCGCGGGCGGAGTCATCATCAACAGCCGCGTCTGCAGCTGCCCGATCGGCTTGTACGTCTCGTCGACCAGCGGCCAGCACAGCAGTGTCGTCGCGGAAAACGACATCAGCGACTGTGTCACCGGCGTAGAGATAGCCGCCTCGGACGTGACGCTCGAGGAAAATTACGTAGGACGGTGCACGAAGGCCATCATCATCTCGGGATCGGCCACGCGCGTGATCGTCGATGACAACCACTGTCCGGGCTCGTCGAGCACCGCGATCACGCTCGAGAACACGACGTCGCGCTGCCTGGTGATCTGCAACGCCGTCGCAACTCCCCCGGGAGTCCCTGGCTACGCGCTCAGCGGCGCGAACTCTTGGGGTCCCATCGTCAGCGCCGTCGGTGTCGGCGACATCACCGCCAGCACCGGAACTTCCAGTGACCCGCATACGAACTTCGAGCACTGAGGTGAACACCATGAGAAAAAATCTGATTCTCGCAGTTGCCTCGGTTCTTCTGGCGGAGCGTGCCTCGGCCGGCCCGCTCGACAGTCCGCTTCCCACCCTTTCCACTGGAAAGGCCTCGCTCGTCGCGACGGTTTCCGGCGTGGTCAACGCGGCCGGGCTCGCGACGTTCTTCTCGTGCACGAACCAGTCGTCGGAGGCCGTCCAGATGACTGTCGGAATCTTCGTCGACGACGGCGGTGACCCGTGCAACGACGAAGCGACGGCTGCGGTCACGGTCCCGCCTGGCGGAACCAGGGTGATGTCCACGCAGAACAACGTTCAGTCGTCGTACTTCTCGACGAACCCGGTTTCGGTGACCGACATGTTCATCGCGATCGGCTCGGCGAGAGTACTCTCGACGGGCAAAGGCATGGCGTGCTCGTCGTGGGTGGCGGACGTCTATGACTCGCCGCCGTCGTCGAGCTACTCGCTCGCCATGGCGTTCCGCGGCAAGCAGAAATAGGCGCGATATGCTCGACTGGTCGGTGGCTGCGCAAGGCTGACACAAAATCGAAATCGGGGACAGACACGGATTTGCGGAAATCGGTGTCTGTCCCCGATTTTCATGCGTGCTCGAGCTCGGGCGGATATTCGACGCGGACCAGCGAGAGGCCGGCAGCGGGAGCCGTCCGACCGTTGAGCATGCGCGACCCGCCGCCCAGCAACTCCACGAACGTCTCCTCGTCGAGCTTGCCGACGACCACGTCCACCATCGACCCGACCAGCGTTCGCACCATCTGCTTCAGGAATGCGTTGGCGGACACGCGGTACGTGTACACGGCACCATCGCGCGTCCAGACGCTTTCGGTCACGAATCGCCGGGTGCTCGGCGATTCGCAATCGGCGGCACGAAACGCGGCAAAATCGTGTTCGCCGGCCAGCATTCGTGCAAGCCGCTGCAGCTGCTCGAGGTCGAGCGGGGCGATGACGTGCCAGCTGCGGTCGCGCAGGAACGGCGACGGAGGGCGCGCGTTGACGATCGTGTACTCGTAGGTTCGCGACAGTGCGTGGCGGCGCGGATCGAATGCATCATTGGCGCGCGCCAGGTCGACGATCGAGATGCTCTTGTCGGTCAGCGCGTTGACGGCAAGGAAGAGGCGCTCGAGATCGGTGTCGTCGGCGACATCGAATGCGATCACCTGGCCGCTCGCGTGCACGCCGGCGTCGGTGCGTCCGGACGAATGCACGCGAACCGGGCTGCGCGTGAAGATCGCGAGCGCGCGCTCGAGCTCACCCTGGACCGTCGGCTGATCCGGCTGAAGCTGCCAGCCCGCCCACTTCGTTCCCAGATACTCGACTGTCCCACGTACGCGCATCGATTTTGCTGAGGAATTTAAATGGGGACAGGTACATTTTCCGCGCCAGGTTCCACTCGCCGCGAACCATTCCGCGAATCTTCAGCGAAATTTTAAATGTACCTGTCCCCTTTTCCTACGGGCCGACGGTTGCGGCGGCCGAGGTTGAGTCGCCGCGCAGGCGGGCGCGGCGGCTTTCGAGGCGGTTGAGCGCGTCGACGAACGCGAGCGCGCTCGCCATGACGACGTCGGTGTGCGCGCCGTGGCCACGCACGCCGATTCCATCTTCGCGCACGAAGCAGCTCACGTCGCCGATGGCATCGGTGCCGCCGGTGATGCCCTTGACCTGGTAGCTCTCGAGCTTGGGGTCGAGGCCGGTCGCCTCCTTGATCGCGCGGTAGCACGCATCGACGATGCCGTCGCCTTCCGCCGTGCAGCGCCTGACGTCGCCGGCGATCGCGAGCTCGATGCTGGCCCGCGGCGAGCCGTGCATGGTCGACGCGACCTCCACGTTCCTCAGCTCGAAGCGTCCTTCATCCTCGGTGTCTTCGGCGCAGATCGCGAACAGGTCTTCGTCGTAGACTTCCTTCTTCTTGTCGGCGAGGTCCTTGAAGCGCGCGAACGCATCGTTGACGTCGACGTGCTCCAGGTTGATGCCGAGCTCGCGCAGGCGCCCGACAAACGCGTGCCGGCCCGAGTGCTTGCCCAGCACCAGCGAATTGCTGAGCCGCCCGACCGACTCCGGCCGCATGATCTCGTACGTGAGCTTGTTCTTCATGACGCCGTCCTGGTGGATGCCGGCCTCGTGCGCGAACGCATTGGCTCCGACCACGGGCTTGGTCGGTGCGATCGCCACGCCGATCGTCTTCGACAGCGTCTGGCTGGCCGGATAGATCTGCTTCGTCTTCACGCGCGTGGTGACGCCGAAATGGTCACGCCGCGTATCGAGAGCCATGACGACCTCTTCGAGCGACGTGTTGCCGGCGCGCTCGCCGATGCCGTTGATCGTGCACTCGACCTGGCGCGCGCCGCCCTCGACGGCGGCCAGCGAGTTCGCGACCGCGAGGCCGAGGTCGTTGTGGTTATGCGTGCTCCAGATCACGCGATCGCCGCCAGGCGTGCGGGTCTTGAGCGCGTGGAACAATGCGCGCAGCTGCTCGGGCACCGCGTAACCGGTCGTATCCGGCACGTTGCAGACGACCGCTCCGGCCCGGATCACCTCGCCGAATACCTGGATCATGTAATCGGTGTCGCTGCGCGATGCGTCCTCGGCGGAGAACTCGATGTAGTCGACGTGCCTCTTCGCCCGCTCGACGGCCCAGACCGCGGCGTCGATGACTTCCTGGCGGCTCATGTTGAGCTTGTGCTCCAGGTGCAGGTCGGACGTTGCGATGAACATGTGGATGCCGGGCTTCGCTGCACCATCGACTGCAGCCAGCGCGCGCTCGATGTCGCTTTCACGCGGGCGCGCGAGGCTGAGCACGACCGGGCCCGTGACGGCGTGCGCCACCGCGCGCACCGCTTCGAAATCGCCGGGCGACGCGGCCGCGAAGCCGGCCTCGATCACGTCGACGCCGAGGGCTTCGAGCTGGCGCGCGATCACCAGCTTCTCGTCGACGTTCATCGTGCAGCCGGGCGACTGCTCGCCGTCGCGCAGTGTCGTATCGAAAATCCGTACCCAGTCGTCGTTGCCGTTGTGGTCGCTCATCACTTCTCTCCGTGCGTGCCCGCATGCCGGGCGGCTGCTGCTACGCTCAGTTCCGGGCGTGCCTGCTGCACGCTCCAGTACGCTGTTGGCGGATCCCACACTGGCCAGAAACACGAAAGCCGCGGGGACCCGCGGCTTTTACTAGTCTTCTCGTCCGCGGGTTTCGGTTTTGCTTCCCGCCCGCGGCTCGAAGGGATGTCGCCGTAGCTACACCACCGCCGAAGCCCCGGACGGGCATCTAAGGAGCAGCAGCGCGCTGGAAATTTCGAAGGAGCGGAACATCGGGGGCAACCCTATCCGTGGTCGGTGTCGGGTGTCAACCGTGATCGCGAAGCGGATCCTTGTCGAGCGGGTCGTCGTGACCGAGATCGCCGAACGCGGGCTCGCCTTTTCTCCACGAGACCAGCGCCATGAGCGGCCCCGACGCGACGTAGATCGAGATGCCGATGAAGATGAACGGCTGGTACGCGGCAAGCGCAAAGCTGAGCAGCAGGACCGCCACGACGAGCCGTGAAAGCGGCTGGCGCCCGTGCAGCTTGAGATTCTTGAAGCTTGTGTAGCGTACCGTGCTGACCATCAGCAGCGCGAGCGCATAGGTCAGCAGCAGCAGCGCCACGTGCTTCGGCGGAAGGCCCGAGCGTCCGACGTAGCGATACATCAGCACCACCGACGCGAGCATGGCCGCCGAGCCCGGCACCGGCAGGCCGAGGAAGAATCCGGTGTCGACTCGTCCGATCAGAAGATTGAATCGCGCAAGGCGGATCGCCGAGCAGATCACGTAAAGGCCGACGGCCGACCAGCCCCAGACACCCCACGGCATCAGCGCCCATTTGTAGATCAGCAGTCCGGGAGCGACGCCGAACGATACGAGATCGCAGAGCGAGTCGTACTCGATGCCGAAGCGGCTCGTCGAATTCGTCATGCGCGCGACGCGCCCGTCGAGGCTGTCGAAGATCTGCGCGGCAAGGATCGCGAGCGCAGCCGACGCGTAGTTGCTCTGCATCGTCTGCACGAGCGAGTAGATGCCGCAGAACAGCCCCATCGACGTGATGAGATTCGGCAGCAGGAAGATGCCGCGGCGCGGAACCGAGTCCTGCAGAAGTGCGAGCCTGGTGCCGCGTCGTCTCGGTCTCACGATGTTCCTCCGGCGGCCGACTCGAGGTGCGCGAGCGTCGTCTGGCCCGCGCGGACCGTCTGTCCGACCTTGACCGCAAGCCTGGCCTCGGGCGGCAGATAAACATCCACCCGCGACCCGAACATGATCAAGCCGAATCGCTCGCCGCGCGCCAGACGAGCCGGCGGCTCGACGCGGCAGATGATCCGGCGCGCCAGCCAGCCCGCGATCTGCACGACCACGACCTCGGCACCGGCCGCCGTTCGCAGCAGCAGTGAATTCGATTCGTTGATGTCGCCGGCATCCGAGCGGTACGCCGCGCCGAACTTGCCGGAGCGGTGATCGGCTTTGACGAGCGACGCGGCGACCGGCGAGCGGTTCACGTGCACGTCGAGCGGCGACATGAAGATGGCGATCTTGACGTTCGACCCGTTCGAGAACCGATGCGGTGGTGCGCCGCTCTCGGCGAACACCACGCGGCCGTCGGCAGGGCTGACGACGGCCGACGGATCGTTCGGCGCGGTGCGGTCGGGATCGCGAAAGAACAGCAGCACGCCGACGGCCAGCAGGGCCGCGACGACGAATACGGCAATCCCGCAGGTGATGCTCAGCGAAGCGGCGGCGACGGCGCCTGCCGCAACCGCAGCGGCGGCCGCGATCGTCGCGACGGTGCGTCCTTCCGCAGCGAACTTCACCAGCGGGTTCTCCCGGCAAGCCCAGTTTGGATTGGACCGATCAATTCCTGGCGCGATCGACGAGGCGATCCTTCTGCAGCCACGGCATCAGTGCGCGCAGCTTGGCGCCGACCTTCTCGATCGAATGGTTCTCGCCTTCTTTCTGCAGCTCGTGGAAATGCGGCAGGCCGCACTTGTATTCGGTGATCCACTCGTCGGCGAACTTGCCCGACTGGATCTCGCCGAGGATCTGCTTCATCGCGGCGCGCGTCTCGTTGCCGACCACGCGCTTGCCGCGCGTAAGGTCGCCGTACTCGGCGGTATTGCTGATCGAGTAGCGCATGTTCGCGATGCCGCCTTCGTACAGAAGATCGACGATCAGCTTGGTCTCGTGCAGGCACTCGAAGTACGCCATCTCCGGTGCGTAGCCGGCCTCGACGAGCGTCTCGAATCCGGCGCGGATGAGCTCGGTCAGGCCGCCGCACAGGACTGCCTGCTCGCCGAACAGATCGGTTTCGGTCTCTTCACGGAACGTCGTTCCGATCACCGCTGCGCGCGTTCCGCCGATCGCGGCTGCATAGGCGAGCGCGACCGCTTCGGTATCGCCGGGGCCGTCCTGATGGACTGCGAGCAGACACGGCACGCCCATGCCTTTTGCGAACTCGCTGCGCACGAGATGTCCCGGGCCTTTCGGTGCGACCATGAACACGCCCGAGTCGGCCGGCGGAACGATCTTCTTGAAATGGATGTTGAAACCGTGCGCCACCGCAAAGTACGCGCCCTTCTTCAGATGCGGTCCGATCTCGGCCGCATACAGCTCGCCGGCGAGCTCGTCGGGCACGAGCATCATCACGACATCCGCTTTTGCAGTGGCGTCGGAGACAGGGAACACCTTGAAGCCGGCCGCTTCGGCTTTGGCCGCCGATCCGCTGCCGGCACGCAGGCCGATGATCACGTTGACCCCGCTGTCGCGCAGGTTCATCGCATGCGCGTGCCCCTGGCTGCCGTATCCGAGAACCGCGACGGTCTTTGACGTGATCTTTTCGAGCTGTGCTTCGCTCTTGTCGTAAATCTTCATCCGAGGTTCTCCTTGACTCCTTCAGGCTGGGCGGCGGGCGCATCGAACGCGAGCAGGCGCTCGCCGCGATAGAGCGCCGCGCTGCCGGTGCGCGCGATTTCCTTGATTCCGAGCGGCTCGAGAAGACGCAGCATCGCGTCGATCTTCTCCTGCGCACCGGTAATTTCGATGATGCAGACGCTGGTGCCGACGTCGACGACGTTGGCACGAAAGATATTGACGATGTTCATCACTTCGGCGCGCGTCGCGCTGCCGAATGCCACCTTGATCAGCGCGAGCTCGCGTTCGACGTATTCGCCTTCGCGAAAGTCGACGATGCCGATGATCGAAACCATCTTGTAGAGCTGCCGGGTGACCTGCTCGAGCACCGACGCGTCGCCGCGTACGGTCAGCGTGATGCGCGAAACCGACGGGTCGAGCGTCTCGGCCACCGAAAGGCTTTCGATGTTGTATCCACGGCCGCTGAACATGGCCGATACGCGCGACAGCACGCCGAACTCGTTCTCGACGAGTATGGATATCGTGTGCTTCGGCGATTCGTTCATCGGTTGGACTCCTTGCGAGGGAACAAGCGTCCCCATGACCCGGCCGCGATCGGCCCGGGGGCACTCAGCTCGCGAATGATTCGGTCGGGCTCTGCGATCAGGACCCGGAAGAAACCTGCCCGCGCTGGCGATATTCGCCAAGGAAGCGCGCGATGCGGTCTTTCTCGACGAGCTTCTGCTTCTGCAGCTCGCGACGATGCAATTCTTCTTCGGTCGTCAGGTGCGGCCGCTGGGTCAGATCGTCGACCTCGGCCTTCAGTTGCGCATGCCTCTCGTAGGATCGTCGAAGTTCCGCATGTTCGGGGGCAAGCGACTTCACCAATTCTTCGTCACGTGGATCCATAGCGTTCTCCTGGGCGTTTGCTTGCGCAGCGGGCGCGAACGTTAGTTCTGCCTCGTCCGGTTGTCAAATGGATGCGACTCGGAAAAACGAGTCTTTTCAATGAGTTACTCACGAGTCATCGAAACGTTCCGGACATTCGGCGCGGGCCGGATCGCGGCCAGTCCGACGTAGACGGGAAGCAGTGCGCCGGTGGTTGTCACTTTGCCGGCGCGCAGCCGGCTCGCGGCAAGAACGGCAAGGCGCGCAAACGACTCCGGCGCAGGCACGCGCAGCTCGATCCCTGCCGCGTGCGCCACCGCAGCGAGGTCCGCGGACGCCGACCACGAGGAGGGCGCGAGCCCGACGGCCGACGAGGGAATAACGGCAATCGTGCCGCGGTCGCGAAGCGACACGACGCGGCCGGGAACCTCGCCGTCGTCGATCGTCTCCGGCTCGACGATCTCGTCGATTTCGTTGTCGCCGCACCGGTACACGCCAACCAGCGAACGGCCTTTTCCCGCCGGCCAGACGGCGATCACCGTCTCGCCTGGCCGAGCCGCGCGCCACGCGAGCAGCTCGAGCGCCCCGACCGAAACGGCCGGCAGGCTTTCCGAGAATGCGAGGCCGCGCAGAAACGCGAGCCCGGAGCGCAGGCCGGTATACGAGCCCGGACCAACGACCGCTGCGACGGCCGCGAGATCCTGAGGACCGCACCCGCGCCGCGCCAGCAGGGAAGATGCGTGGCTGGCGAGGTCCTCTGTGCGCGAGAATCCGCGATCGGCCGGAAGCATGGCGACATCGATCCCGGCGCCGCCGGCCACGGCCGGATCGACGGACAGCCCCGTGCCGACGTCCGCAAGCACCAGGCCGGCCTCGGCGCCGGACGTATCGATGGCAAGGAGAAGCTGGACGGCTGTGCTCACCCGGTCGCGATTCGAACGATGTCGTGGAAGATCACGAACAGCATCAGCGCACCGATCAGCATCATGCCGAAGCCGAGCGCGTACTCGCGCACGCGCAGCGACAGCGGCCGGCCGCGGACGGCCTCGATGCCCATGAACGCGAGATGACCGCCGTCGAGCACCGGGATCGGAAGCAGGTTCACGACCCCGAGATTGATGCTGATCAGCGCCATGAACAGCAGCAGCGGCTGAAGCCCGGACTGCGCATGCTTGCTGGCCTCGGCCACGACGAGGATCGGCCCGCCGAGGTCGGTGGCCGAGATGCGGCCCTGGATGAGCCGCCCGATGGTCTTGAGGATCATCGTACTGTCGTACCAGGTGCGCTCGACAGCCGAGAGGAACGCACCGCCGAAACCGATCGGCGTCAGATCGATCCCGCGGCTGATGCCGACCTGCCAGACCGACGGAATGACTTCCCCGAACGCGTCGTGCTGCTCGGCGAGAGTGGGGGTGATCTCGACCCTGCGGCTGCTGCCCGTTTCGTCGGTCACGTCGAGATGGAGCGTCTTGCCGCCGCTGGCGAGGATGGCGGCCACGAGGTCGTCCCACGTGGAGATCGTCTTGCCGTCGACCGCTGCGATCGTATCGCCGTGGCGAAGGCCCGCGGCAGCGGCCGGCTTGCCGGTCGCGACGTCATCGACGGTTGCCTTGTTCGAAGGCACCGCGACGCCGTAGGCAAGCGCGCAGCCGGTCAGCACGACGACCGCGAACAGCAGGTTGATGACCGGGCCGGCGACGACGATCGCCGCGCGCTGCCAGAGCGGTTTTACCGTGAATCCGCGCTTCGGATCGGCGGGCGCGTCGGCCGCGTCCCCGCCCTCCTCTTCGTATCCGGCCATGCGCACGTAGCCGCCGAGCGGCACCAGCGCCACGCGGTAGACCGTCTCGCCGAACTGCCTGGCGAAGACCGTCGGCCCAAAACCCATCGAAAAGACCCGGACTTCGACGTCGCACCACTTGCCGACGAGGAAATGACCGAGCTCATGGACGAAAATGACGACCGCAAGTACGAGGATTGCGGCCAGAAGACTGCCTGAAGCCATAGGGTCCTTTTTACACCGCGCAGGGCGGCACAAGAAATCAGGAATCGGCCGGCGGCGAAGGCTCAGGCCCAGGCGAGGCTCGCATAGTAATATATGAAGACGATCGGGAGGATCATGCTGTCGGTGCGATCGAGCACCCCACCATGCCCCGGAATGATCCATCCGGAGTCCTTGGCGTCGTACGCGCGCTTGATCATCGACTCCGACAGGTCGCCGAGCTGCGACAGCACCGACATCATCGCGGTCACCAGCATCGATTCGACGAAGCCGAAGCGTCGCACGAGGATCAGCTGGAACAGCGTTCCGATCACCACGGCCGCGGCGACGGAACCGACCGCGCCTTCGACCGTTTTGTTCGGACTGACCGTCGGCCACAGCTTCCGGTGTCCGTACGCGCGCCCCGCGAAGTAGCCGCCGGCGTCACTCGCCATCGCCGTCGCGAGCACGAAGAACACGAGGCCCGGACCGTGATCGATGTTGCGCAGCCACAGCAGGTGCGGAAGCAGCAGGCCTCCGTACAGCGCCGCGAACAGGATTTCGCCGGCGCCGACGACGCTCAGATTCATGTCTTCGGCAGTGGCGAGCGTGCCGAGCAGCACGCCGATCAGCGCCACGACGATCCCCGCCGACAGCGTCGCGCCGGACGAATCGACGAGCATCGACAGCGCAATGGCCATGCCCGCGCCGGCCGTCAGCATCTTCGCGCTCTGGATCTTGACCTTCTGCATCTCGGCGAGCTCGAGCAGCGAGACCAGCGTGCAGGCGAGCACGACCAGCGAATAGATTCCGGAGGGAGCGCGCAGGATCAGCCAGCTCAGCAGCGGAATCGCGACGATTGCAGTCAGGATACGCTGTCGGAGCATTCAGGCCTCCTGCCGTGCGCGCGCGGCCGGCGCCGCTTCTTTCTCAACCGGCGCCGCCTGTTGCGCGACCGGCGCCGCCTGTTGCGCAACCTGTGCCGCGGTCTTGCCGAAGCGCCTCTCGCGGCGTTTGTAGTCTTCGAGCGCGGCCAGGAACTCGGGGCGCCGGAAATCCGGCCACAGCTTGTCAGTCACGTAGATTTCGCTGTAGGCGACCTGCCACAGGAGGAAGTTCGACAGGCGCATCTCGCCGCTCGTGCGGATGAGAAGGTCGGGATCGGGCAAGCCCGCTGTCATCAGCGACGAAGAGAACATCTCTTCGTCGATGTCTTCGGGCGCGAGCTCGCCGTCGCGGACTCGGCGCGCGAGGCGCCGTGTGGCCGCGACGATCTCCTCGCGCGCGCCGTAGCTGACGGCAAGCTGAACGGTCATGCCTGTGTTGGTGCGCGTCGTGTGCTCGGCGGCGCGAAGGTCGGTGAGGACATCCTTCGGAAGACGGCGCAAGTTGCCGATCGCGCGCAGCCGGATGCCGTGACGCATCATCTTGCCGAGCTCGCTGCGCACGTAGCGGCGCAGCAGGTTCATCAGTGCGCCGACTTCGCGCTCGGGGCGCTCCCAGTTCTCGGTGGAAAACGCGTAGAGGGTCAGGACTTCGATCCCGATCTCGCGCGCGGTCTCGACGATCTCGCGGACGGATTCCTTGCCGCGGCGGTGGCCCTGGACGCGCGACAGGCCGCGCTGGGTCGCCCAGCGTCCGTTGCCGTCCATGATGATCGCCACGTGACGCGGCAATCCGGCTTTGTTCGGTTCGATTGCCGCAGCGCGCACGTCAGACCGACATGATTTCGTGTTCTTTGACCTTGGCGATCTCGTCGATCTGCGCGATCGTCTCGTCGGTCAGCTTCTGGACTTTGTCCGCCGCCACCCGGTGGTCGTCCTGCGAGATCTCCTTTTCTGCCTCGGCTTCCTTCAGGAGCTCGTTGGCATCGCGGCGATGGTTGCGCGCCGAAACCCTGTGGTGCTCGGCGTCTTTCTTGAGCTGCTTGACGAGATCCTTGCGGCGCTCCTGGTTGAGCTCGGGGATCGGAACGCGAAGCAGGTTGCCGTCGCTGACCGGCGACAGGCCGAGATCGGCGATGCGGATCGCCTTGTCGATCGCGCCGACCGTGCTCTTGTCGAATGGCTGCACGACGAGCAGCCGCGGCTCCGGCGCCGAGACCGTCGCGAGTTTGTTGAGCGGCGTCGAGCTGCCGTAGTAGTCGACGAAGACGTGATCGAGCAGCGCCGGGGTCGCGCGGCCCGCGCGGATGCGCGCGAGATCTTTTCGCAGAGACGCGATCGTCTCCTGCATCTGCGAGCGAAGGTCCTTGAGGATTTCGTCGATCATGTTCGTTCCCCGGCTGGATTGCGCCGGCGCACCATCTGACTGCGCTCAGTCGGCTCGTTCAAGCTGCTTCACCGGCGTCAGCCTCCGTGGCCTGCCGGAGCCTTCCCGAGCCGGGATCAGCCGCAGACGATCGTGCCGATTCTCTCACCCGAGACAGCCCGTACGATATTTCCGGCGCGCATCATATCGAACACGAGGATCGGCATTTTGTTTTCCATGCACAGCGAGATCGCAGTCGTATCCATCACCCGAAGCCCCCGCTGCAGCACGTCGAAGTGCGTGAGCGTCTCGAAGCGGGTCGCCGACGGGTCTTTTTCCGGATCGGCCGAATAGACCCCGTCGACGCGGGTAGCCTTCATGATCACGTCGGCGCCGATTTCGACGGCGCGCAGGCTCGCGGCCGTATCGGTCGTGAAAAACGGGTTGCCGGTGCCGGCGGCAAAGATCACGACGCGGCCTTTTTCGAGGTGCCGCGTGGCCCGGCGGCGAATGTACGGCTCGGCAACCTCGCGGATCTCGAGCGCGCTCAGCACGCGCGTCGCGACCCCGAGCTTCTCGAGCGCATCCTGCAGCGCGAGGCTGTTGAGCACCGTGGCCAGCATGCCCATGTAGTCGCCGGTGGCGCGGTCCATTCCCATCTCGGCGGCCTTGAGGCCGCGGAAGATGTTGCCGCCGCCGACCACGACGGCAAGCTCGCAGCCGAGAGCCTGCGCGTCGCGCAGCTCCCCGGCGATCTGGCTGACGACGGTCGGAGAAATCCCCGATTCGCCTTCACCCGCGAGCGATTCTCCGCTGAGCTTGAGAAGGACCCGGCGGTAACGATGGTTGTTCGTGCCGGCGTCCGACATCGGAAGGGCCTTTGGGTTCAGGCGCTCTGGCCGATCGTCTGCGCCACTTCGTCCGCGAGATTCGACTGCTTCTTCTCGATGCCTTCGCCGAGCTGGAAGCGCGCGAAGCGGGCGACCGAAAGATTCGAGCCGGTTTCCTTCGCGGCGTTCGCGATCAGCTTGTCGATGCGGAAGTCCCCGTCGCGAACGTACTCCTGTTCGAGCAGGCAGATTTCCGAGTAGAACTTGTCGATCTTGCCGTCGACGATCTTGTCGACGATCTTCTCCGGCTTTCCCGACGCCAGCGCCTGCTGGCGATAGATGTCGCGCTCACCGGCTAGGTCGGCGGCAGAGACCTGGTCGCGCGAGATCACGCGAGGGAATGCTGCGGCAACCTGCATCGCGAGCGATTTGGCGAGCTCCACGTGGCGGCTGTCGCCGCCGGCGAGCTCGACGATCACGCCGATCTTTCCGCCCGCATGAACGTAGCAGCCGACCACGCCGTTCGCCGATGCGAAACGCGAGAAGCGGCGCAGGCCGAGGTTTTCGCCGATCTGCGCAATGCTTTCCGTCAGTAGCGCGGAAACCGTCTTGCCGTCCGGCATGACGAGGCCGGCGACGGTGTCGGCGTTGCCTTCCGTGACATCGGCCGCAAGCAGCGCGTTGCCGAGCGATTCGAACAGGCTGCGGAACGCATCGGTCTTCGCGACGAAATCGGTCTCGCAGTTGAGCTCGACGAGGACCGCGGTCTTCGAATCCGGCGACGCGAATACGCCGACGAGGCCGTCGGCCGCAACCCGGCCGGCTTTCTTGGAAGCGCCCGCGAGGCCTTTTTCACGAAGCACGGCGATTGCCCGCTCCATGTCGCCCTCGGTCTCGGCAAGAGCCTTCTTGCAGTCCATCATGCCTGCGCCGGTGCGTTCGCGCAGGTCCTTGACGAGCTTGGCGTCGATGTTCATTCGGTCGGACTCGTCTCGAAGTCGGTTGGTGCAAAGGAGTTCGCGTCGAACGTCGGCGCGCTGAAGGTCTGCTCGCCGGCAGCGCCGACCACGTCGCCGAGCGTGCCAGGCGAGCCGAACGGAACCGAGCCGTCGCCTTTCTCTGCGATCGAGCCGCGCGCTTCGCTTTCCGCGAGTCCTTCGAGAACCGAATCGGCGATCGCGCCGCAGAACAGACGGATCGCGCGGATCGCGTCGTCGTTTCCCGGTACGCAGTAAGCGATCCGGTCCGGATCGCAGTTGCTGTCGACGACCGCGACGACGGGGATCTTCAGGCGGTTGGCCTCGGCCACCGCGATCTGCTCGCGGTCCGGATCGATGACGAACAGCGCGTCCGGCGGACGCTTCATCTCGCGGATGCCGGCCAGGTTGATGTTGAGCTTCTCGAGCTCGCGCTGCATCAGCAGGCGCTCTTTCTTCTTGTACATTGCCGCGGTGGTCGGATCGCCGAGGGTTTCCTCGAGGCGCCGCATGCGGTCGATCGATTTCTTGATGGTCTGGAAATTCGTCAGCGTGCCGCCGAGCCAGCGGTTGTTGACGTGGAACTGCTTGCAGCGATCCGCCTCGGACTTGATCGCTTCCTGCGCCTGTTTCTTGGTTCCGACGAACAGAACCGAGCCGCCGCGGCCCGCAACCTCGCGAACGAAGTCACACGCCTCCCGGAAAAGATTGACCGTCTGCTGGAGGTCGATGATGTGGATCCCGTTGCGGGCGCCGAAAATGTACGGGCGCATCTTGGGATTCCATCGACTGGTCTGGTGTCCGAAGTGAACTCCGGCTTCCAGAAGCTGTTTCATCGTGACTTGGCTCATTAAAGTTCCTTTCCCACGCGAGGGATGCGATCGAATTTGCTGCGCTCGAAATGAAGCGCAACCCCGGCCAACTAACAGAGCGACCTCTCGGAATCAACGCGACACGCCAGTGGCCGGACAGGCCGACGTTCCGACCCGGGGAGCGTCTCAATCAGGCGCGACCGTTCAGAAGGGTCCAGATGCAAGGCGGATTTCGCGTAGTGAGCGGAGGCGTACTTCCCGTACGTTGTAGCGAACGAAGCGAAATCCAACGCGGCAGATGGGCCCTTATGGACGGTCGTCGGTGTCCGAGGCACTAACGTCAGATCACTGACTCATCGAATCGAGGAAATCCTTGTTCGACTTCGTGCCTTTCATTTTGCCGAGCAGGAATTCCATCGCTTCGACCTGGTTCAGCTGGGTCAGGAGTTTGCGGAGCAGGAAGACGCGGGTCAGGGCGTCTTTTTCCATGAGCAGGTCCTCTTTTCGGGTGCCCGACTTCAGGATGTCGATGGTCGGGAACACGCGGCGGTCCATCAGGCGGCGTTCGAGATGGATTTCGCAGTTACCGGTACCCTTGAACTCTTCGAAGATGACCTCGTCCATGCGGCTACCGGTGTCGACGAGCGCGGTCCCGATGATGGTCAGGCTTCCGCCGCCTTCGATGTTGCGGGCGGCTCCGAAGAACTTCTTCGGACCGCGCAGCGCGTTCGAATCGACGCCGCCCGAGAGGATCTTGCCGCTCGGCGGCACGGTCGCGTTGTACGCGCGCGCGAGGCGAGTGATCGAATCGAGCAGGATGACCACATCGCGGCCGTGCTCGACGAGGCGCTTGGCCTTCTCGATGACCATTTCGGCCACCTGCACGTGACGCGTCGGCGGCTCGTCGAACGTCGAGGAGATGACCTCGCCCTTGACGGAGCGCTGCATGTCGGTGACTTCTTCGGGCCGCTCGTCGATCAGCAGCACGATCAGAATCACTTCCTTGTTGTTCTCCGCGATGCCGTGCGCGATGTGCTGCAGCATCACGGTCTTTCCGGTACGCGGCGCGGCGACGATCAGCGCGCGCTGGCCTTTGCCGATCGGCACGAGCAGGTCGATCACGCGCGTCGTGAACTCGGCAGGATCGTGCGAGAGCCGCAGCGGCGCGTCCGGATACAGCGGCGTCAGGTTGTCGAACAGGACCTTGTCGCGAACACGCTCGGGAGCGTCGTAATTGATCGCCGACACCTTGAGCAGCGCGAAGTAACGCTCGCCTTCCTTCGGCGAGCGGATCAGTCCCGACACGACGTCGCCGGTGCGAAGTCCGAAGCGGCGCACCTGGCTCGGCGAGATGTAGATGTCGTCCGGCCCCGGCAGGTAGTTCGAATCCGGCGCGCGCAGGAAGCCGAAGCCGTCCGGAAGAATCTCGAGGACCCCTTCTCCGTAGACGTTTCCGTTCTTGGCGGTCTGGGCTTCGAGGAGCTTGAAGATCAGCTCCTGCTTGCGCATCGCGGCCACGCCTTCGACGCCGAGGTCGCGGGCCACGTCGGCCAGGTCGCGCACGGTCTTCTTCTTGAGCTCGGTCAGGTCGAGTGTCGGGGTCGTCGAGGCTTCCGCCGCGGCGATCTGGGCCTCGTCGGCCGCCAGGTCTTCCTTGGGCAGTCGGCCGGTTCCCTGGCCGCCCTGTCCTCCACCTCCCTGTCCACCGCCACCGCCGCCGCCGCCCCCGCGGCCACGTCCATGCGATTTGCCGCCGTCGCGATGACCGCGACCGGAGCGTTCGTCCCCACTTTTTCTTTCTCTGGCAGTTTCGCCGCCGCGTTCTGACATCGGACTCGCTTTTTTGTTGTTTTGTCGGGGGCCGAGTACGTGACTCGGGCCCGCCGAGAATCGGCCGCCATGGCGGCCATCGGTTCGTCGGGTCTTTTCGGGACTTTGCGGACTTACCGCGGTCGGGCTGCCTCGGATCAGGCAGGCCCGCACTTCGGGTTCATGCTTCGCTTGAGCGGCGGTCGCATCGCCGCAAGGCGGTGTGGAACGGAAGAGCTCCCGTGCGGTGTGGGGAGACGCTAATGGAAGGTCCGAGGGTAGTCAACCAGCCTTTCCGCTCGGTCCTCCGTTACCGGACAACGGTGCCTCGACCGAGCAGGTGAGGTGCCGGGCCGGCACTCATCTTTTTCCGGCCTGCCCTGTCGGCGGCGCCTCGCGGCGCAGCCTTTCGACGAGATCCGCGAGATCGCCCGCGACCGGCGCCCGGATCGTGAGGCGCTTGCCGCTGCCGGGAAGCGCAAGCTCGATCGCCGCGGCGTGCAGGGCCTGACGCGAGATGCCCGCTTTCGTCTTCCCTCCGTAAAGCCTGTCTCCGACGATCGGAAAACCCTTTGCGGAAAGGTGCACACGGATCTGGTGGGTCCGCCCGGTCAACGGCCGCACTTCGACGAGCGTGAACGCACCGAGACGTTCGAGCGGACGATATTCCGAAATCGCCGCGCGCGCGGGCCGGCCGATCACGGACATGCGCTTGCGTTCGGTCGGATGGCGCCCGATCGGCAAGTCGATGCGTCCGCTATCCGCCACGGCGCCGTGCACGAGCGCGAGATAGGTCTTGCGGATCGAGCGTTCGCGAAACTGCCTGGAGAGCGCTTCGAGCGCGGCAACGTTCTTCGCGACGAGAATCACGCCGGACGTATCGCGGTCGAGGCGATGAACGATGCCGGCGCGCTCGGGCTGACCCGGCCAGGCAATCGAAGGATCGCGATACAGAAGCGCGTGCACGAGCGTACCGGAACGGTTTCCGGCCGCAGGATGCACGACCATTCCGGCCGGCTTGTTGATCGCCAGCATCTCTTCGTCTTCGTAGAGCACGTCCAGATCGATCGCCTCGCCGGTCACGGCGGTGGCCGATGGATCGTGCTCCGGGATTGATAGCTCGACGCTCTCGCCGCCGCGCAGCCGGTACGACGCGCGCACCGGACTTCCGTCCACGCGAAGTCGCTGGTCGTCGGCCGCAACCTTGATCTGCGAGCGGGTCGGCGCACCGCTCTGGCCGGCGAGCCACGCGTCGAGCCGCTCGCCGCCGGAATCCTCGGGAGCGGCGAACGTCATCACGCGAAAGCGCGTCATGCGCGCTTTCGAGCTGCGAGTATGCTGCGGGCCCGCTCGACGTCGCTCGCGATCTGCTCGGTGAGCGCGGCGGGCGATTCGAAACGCTTCTGGTCGCGAAGCTTTTCGAGAAATTCGAGCGCGAGCGGCTTGCCGTAGAGATCGCCGAGCTCGGCAAAGATATGGGCTTCGATGGCTCTTTCGGTGCCGCCGAACGTCGGTGTGGTGCCGATCGACGTGACGCTGTCGACGCGGCTGCGGCCGAGGCGCGCGACGGTCACGAACACGCCGTCGCCGGGAACGAGAGCGGTTTCGGGCTTGAGATTGGCGGTGGCAAATCCAAGGCCGCGGCCGCGTCCGGCGCCGTGCTCGACGCGCCCTCGAACGAAGTGCGGTCGTCCGAGAAGACGACCCGCCGCCGCGACGTCGCCGGCCGTGACCAGCTCGCGGATCGCACTCGAGCGCGCAACCACGCCGTCAACCTGGACAGGAGGAACGACCTCGACCTCGAAATCGAGATCCTTGCCGGCGCGCGCTAGGGTCGCGACGTTTCCGCCCCGGTCGCGGCCGAAGTTGAGGTCGTCGCCAACGAGAATGAGCTGCGCGTCCAGGATCTCGACGAGGAAACGGCGGATGAACTCGTCGGCATCGATCGCCGCAAACCTGCGCGAGAAATGCTGGACGATCGTGAGGTCGGCGCCTTCGGCGGCAATCGCGCGCAGACGATCGGGCAGCGTCATGATCCCGAGCGGAGCAGCTTCGGGACGAACGACGGAAATAGGATGCGGCTCGAACGTGAGGACGACGGCGCTGGCACCGCGCCGGGACGCTTCGGAGCGAAGTCTTTCGAGAATGACCTGATGCCCGCGATGGACGCCGTCGAAGTTTCCGATCGTGACGACCGAGCGGCGCAGGAGCCCGCGGGCACGCTCGAGACTGCGGAGGACCTTCATCCTGAAGGGGTCGCCCGCGGCGCTATCCTCCGATCTCGGTGAGCATCCTGGAAGCCTTCGCGGCCTCGCCGGTGCCCGGATAGCGATTGATCACTTTCTGCAGGCTCAGCCGCGCATCGACGCGATCGCCGACGATGCGGAACGCTTCGGCCTGGCGAAGCAGCGCCGACGGCGCACGGTCGCCGGATCCGTAGTTGATCGAGACCTGATTGAACTCGATGATCGCGCGGTGGTACTGCCCTTTGCGGAAGTACGCTTCGCCGATCCAGAACTGCGCATCGTCGGCATACGGCGACGAGCCGTTCTCATGCAGGAAGTTGCGGAACGACTGGATGGCTTCGTCCTGATCACCGCTGGCGAGCTGGCGGATCGCCGAGTCGTACGTCGATCCGACGAGATCCTGCGGAACGGTGGCTTTCTCGGGCTCTGAAACAGGGCTCGGCGCAGGAGGTGCGGGCGGCGGCGGCACCGATGCGATCTGGCCGGGATTCGCGTCCGAGCCCGGCGGAGCCGGAAGCTCCGGCTGTTCCGCTATCGGAGCCGTTGGCTTCTGCCAGTACGAATCATCCGCTCCGCCTGGTGAACCGCCCGGTCCGTAGACCGGCCGTCCCGCCGCAGCCGGCCGCCGGCCGTACTGAAGCTGGTCGATGGCAGCGCGAACGGATTCCTGCTCGCGTCGAATGTCTTCGATCGCCCGCCTTTGCTCGAGCACGAGGCCGCGCAGGTCGTCGTAGCGCCGGTCTGTGCGATCGCCCTGCAGGCTGCAGGCGGCGACCAGCGTCGCCACCGGCAGTGTGCAGAGCAGAGCAGGAAGGTTCGGACGGGACATCGGCGGTCGAATCCTATTCGGTCAGGTCCACGATGTGGCCGCGACGGTTGCGGCCCCAGCAGGCCTCGCTCGCATCGTGGCATACCGGCAACTCTTCGCCATAGCTGACGGTCGACAGTCGCGACGATTTGATCCCGAGTGCGACGAGGGCATCGCGGATCGACTTCGCACGACGGGCTCCGAGCGCAAGGTTGTACTCGGCCGTGCCGCGATCGTCGCAATGGCCTTCGATCTCGACCTTGCCGCTCTCGCTGCGCAGCAGATCCGCGTTGGCGCGAGTGGCCTGGGTGCCGGCGCCGTCGAGGTCGGCGGAGTCGTAAGCAAAGTAAACGTCTTCAAAACGTCCACCCGTACCCGCCTGGCCTGTCTTGTTGAACTGGCTGAGGCTCCCCGAGCCGCCGCCGCCGAGACTTTCATCGGTGAGGTCGGAGGTGCTGTCTTCGGATTTCTTTGACGAGCATCCACTCGCCATTCCGAGCACTCCGATCGCAAGGCCTGCCCCCACCACCACGCTCAGCACGCTGAGCTTCCGCATCCACACACGTCCAAGACCCATGCTCATCCTCTCCTGCGTCCCCGTGGACGCTCTGTAAATTGTATTTCCGAACGGGGCGCTGGAAGGCTTTTTGCGCCCTAATCCAATCGTTTCGACCAACTTGGGGAACTATCATCCCCACTACCGGCGGTCAATTGTCGCTCCCATCGGCCTGTGATGTCGACGAGGAACAATTTGCGGTCCGTGCCCTGTTCACGAGAGAAAACGATGAAGCGCGAGTCGGGCGACCAGGTCGGATCTTCGTTCGAGCCGCTGAACGTGAGTTGACGCGGCTCACCTCCGGACGCGGGAACCACGAAGATGTGAAAGTCGCGGCCGACTCGCCCGGCGTAAGCAATCATCCGACCGTTCGGCGACCACACCGGCGCGCAATTGTAGCTGCCCGACATGGTGATCCGCCTCGCCTCCTTCGACCCCGGATCCATCGTGTACACCTGAGGAGTGCCGCCGCGCGATGAGCAGAACGCGAGCTGGGATCCGTCGGGCGACCACGACGGATCGACGTCGATCCCCCAGTGGTCGGTGAGCCGTTCCTGGTTCTGGGTGGCGAAGTTCAGCAGGTAAATGTCGGTGTTGCCGCCCTCCTCGCGTGCCAGCGCCATGGCGCTGCCATCGGGCTTCCATGCGCCTCCGACGTTGAGACCCATCTTCGTGGCCAGCTTGGATTCCACCCTGGAGCCGAGCGCGACGCTGTAGAGAGAGGGCGCCCCGCCCTTGAAGCTCGTGAACACGATCGACGACGAGTCGTTCGACCACGACGGTGCCATCGTCACGGTGCGGTGGTTGGTGATCTTCGTGATCGCGCCGTCGAAGGTGAACGTGTTGATCTCCTTCGCGTAGCCGCCGCGGTTGGAGACGAACGCAATGCGCGAATCGAACGGACCTTCGATGCCCGTCGTAAAAGCGAGGATCGCGTCGGCGCTGCGGTGGGCCATGCGGGCGACTTCCGACGGCGGGCCGTGAAAGCGGCGGCCGCCGAGCATCGCGTGGCCGGGCACGTCGAAGAACGCGACCTCGACCATGAGATCCGAGCCGGTTCGCTCGTAACGCCCGAACAGCAGCCCGCGCGCTCCGATCGTCTGCCAGTTCAGGAAGTTGACGCTGTCGGCGGAAAGCTGACCGGGCGGCACGCTGTCGATGTAGGACGCCGGGTCGATGATGCGGAACATGCCGGAGATCTCGAGGTCGCCGGCAAGGACCCTGGCAAATTCGGACTCGAGCTTTCCATCGGGCGAGCCGAGCGGTGCCAGAGGCGCAAGCGCGATCGGCACGCGCATCATTCCGGGGCTGGTGATCTCGGCCCGCAGCGGCGCCGCACCGGCTCGCGCGACCGGCATGCCCGCGAGAACAACCACTGCAGCCACAAAAAAGAATCGAATCTGTCGGAGCTTTGTGAACACCACCTCTACCTCTCCCCAGGAGTTCCACCGCGCTTCGCGAGGCAAGCGTACGGTGATCACGGCTGCATCAGATCGCCTGCCCGGAAAACCAGCTCGATGTCCTCGAAATCGGCACGGACGCTGGCGGGAGGCGGCGTAAGACTTCCGGTCGCGCGCACCGCATTGAGCGCGGACTCATCGTACTGCGAGCTGCGCGAACGCTCGGTAATCTGCGCGTCCGCGATGCTGCCGTCGGCGAGTATACTGAATCGAACCGTGGCCGCCAAAGTTGCGTCCTGTTCTCCGGCCCACACCCATTGCGCCTTGATGCTCTCGTACATGTACGCGAAGTACGCATAGAACTCCGGACTGCGATTGCCGGCGCCGCCGCCACCGCCGTTCGGGTCGCCGGACTGTCCGCCTTCGGTTACGCGTCCGGCGCCGGGCGCACCCGCACCGGGCCCTGGAGCAACCGATGCCGGATGCTCGGGCTCAGGTCTGGTTGTCGCCGGCTTCGTTTCGATCGGCTTCGTCTCGACAGGCTTCGGCTCCGCGTGTTTCGGCGTCTCCACTTTCGGAGGTTCGACTTTCTTTGGAGGCGTCGGCGGCTCGACCTTCTTCGGAGGCTCGACCTTCTTCGGCGGCTCCACTTTTTTCGGAGGCTCCGGCTTCGGAGGCTCGACCTTCTTGGGAGGCTCCGGTTTCGGCGGCTCGGCCTTTTTCGGAGGCTCCGGTTTCGGCTCCGGAAGCGCGTCGGGTTTCGGTTTCGGCGGCTCGACTTTCGGCTCCGGAGGTTTCGGCGGCTCCACCTTGGGCTCGGGCTTGGGCTCGGGAGGTTTGGGCGGCTCCGCTTTCGGCTCGGCAGGCTTCGGCGTTTCCGGTGTCTTCGGCGGCGTCGGCTGCGGAGGCTCCGGCTTCGCGGCTTCGGGTGTGGGCTGCGGCTTGCGACCGGACGGCGTAGCGAGCGGTCCGACCTTGAAAACCTTGGAGTCGCCGCGCGGCGAGACCAGATCGACCACGGGCCCCTCCGGCGCTTCGAAGATGGTGGGAGCGGGGGCGTACAGCGCGAACAGGACCGCGCCGATCACAACCAGCACGTGCAGGGCGAACGACCACCACAGCGCGGACGCCAGGCGAGGATCCATCCGTCCGGGTCGCGAGGGCCGATGTCTTCCCGACCGCGCGGGCGGATATCGTCCCTCGGCGCCGGCCGGGTGCTGGCCCGCCGCGCCGGCCGGCAGCGGCCGCTCGCGAGCGGTCGCGACCATCAGCGTGCCCCGGGCTCGGTGATCAGGCCGAGCTTGTCGACGCCCGCTCCTTTCAATGCGGAGATGACCTGCACGATCTTCCCGTAATCGGCGCCCTTGTCACCGCGCACGTAGACGACCTGATGTGCTTTCTCCTTCACGATCGCCGAGACGGTGGTCGTAAGTCTGGCAGGGTCCATCTGCGTGTCGTTGAGCCAGGTCTTGCCGTCCGCCGTGACCGAGACGACCAGGGCGACGTCGTCGCCCTCGAGCTGCGTGCCGCCAGCCTGGGGAAGCTGCACATCCACGCCCTGCTGGATGATCGGGGCGGTGACCATGAAGATCACCAGCAGCACCAGCATCACGTCGACGAGCGGCGTGACGTTGATGTTCGCTACCGTCCCGCCTTCGTAATCGTCGCCGCCACCCATCGTCGCGTCACGTCAGTTGAGGAAGTGGCGTTCGGCAATATTGAGGAATTCGGAAATGAAGCTGTCCATCTCACCTGCAATCAGGCGCGCCGCCCGGGCGTAATGGTTGTACGCGACGAGCGCCGGGATCGCGGCCGCCAGGCCGGCTGCCGTCGCGATCAGGGCTTCGGAGATGCCGGGCGCCACGGCCTGGATGCTCGATGGACCACCGGCGCTGAGGCCCCGGAACGAATTCATGATTCCCCAGACCGTCCCGAAAAGCCCGATGAACGGCGCCGTGCTCGAGGTCGTCGCCAGAAACGTCAGGAGCTTCTCGAGCTCGATGCGTTCGCGCGAAGCTGCGCGCCGCATCGCGCGTTCGACGTTCGCAATGCCGGCGAGCTCGGTGCTGAATCCTTCTTCGGCGGCGGCCTTTTTCTTGGTTCGAAGCCGCAGCAGCTCCTCGTAACCGGCCGTAAACACGGCGGCGAGAGGGTTGGGCCCGAGCTGGGCGCAGGCCCGCGAAACCTCGGCCAGGTTGCGCGTTTCCCAGAAGAGCTTCTGGAACTCTTCCGCACCGCGACGAGCCGCACGAAGCTGCCGCGCCTTGAAAATGACGATTCCCCAGCTCGCGACCGAGGCCGCGATCAGGGTGTAAAGGACCGCGAGCACGACCGGACCGGAGCCGGTCAGCATGCTGACGAAAGAATGTTCAGGTTGAGGAGTCACTGATCAGGCCACCGCACGACCGCACCACATCCTCGCGGAAGGTATTCTCGCTGGGAGAGGCTGTCAATTTTGTGGAGTGCGGGCGCGTCGATGCGCTCGCGTCGCCAGCGGCGCCATTGCGGTGAGATTGTGCGCATTCTGCGAACCCGCGCGCGCATGCGATCGCGTCGAAGTTGCGGCGCGCACAGCGTTTGCGACTTCGCATTCCACCCGCCGGGTACCTTGACTTCGCGCCGGACCCGTGGAAAACGCGGCGGGCTTTCCCTTGAAAAATTAGCGGCTTGCCGCACCTTCCCGGAGGACTTCGATCATGCCCATCCGCGTCGGCGTCAATGGCTTTGGCAGAATCGGGCGCAACATGCTGCGTGCCGCTGCAGGGCGCAGCGAATTCGAAATCATTGCCGTCAATGATCTCACCGATGCTGCGACGCTTGCGCACCTGCTCAAGTACGATTCCGTGCACGGCATCTTCCGCGGTTCGGTCAGCGCGGCCGACTCCGAGATCGTCGTCGACGGGAAGCGGATCAAGGTCCTGTCGGCCAAAAGCCCCGCCGAGCTGCCCTGGAAGAGCCTCGGCGTCGACGTAGTGGTCGAGTCGACCGGGCGCTTCACGAAGCGGGACCAGGCTGCGGCCCACCTCGCGGCCGGCGCGCGCAAGGTCATCATCTCCGCTCCGGCCAGCGGCGCCGACCTGACGCTCTGCTACGGCGTCAACCACGACGCCTACGATCCGGCGAAGCACGACGTGATCTCGAACGCGTCCTGCACGACCAACTGCCTCGCGCCGGTCGCCAAGGTCCTCAACGACAGCTTCGGCCTGAAGCGCGGCATGATGACCACGATCCATTCGTACACGAACGACCAGCGCATCCTCGACCTTCCGCACGACGACATGCGCCGGGCACGGGCCGCCGCGCTGTCGATGATCCCGACCACGACCGGCGCCGCGCGCGCCGTCGGACTCGTGCTGCCCGAGCTCAAGGGCAAGCTCGACGGCATGGCGATCCGCGTGCCGACGCCCAACGTGTCGGTCGTCGACCTCGTCTTCGAGACCGACAAGAAGCCGTCGGCCGAAGAGATCAACGCAGCCGTCAAGAAGGCCGCCGACGGTCCGATGAAAGGCATCCTCCAGTACTGCGACGAGGAGCTGGTCTCGAGCGACTTCAACGGCAACCGCCATTCTTCGATCTTCGATGCGCCGCTGACGAAGGTGCTCGAGCCCGGCTTCTCGAAAATCCTTTCGTGGTACGACAACGAAATGGGGTTCTCGGCCCGCATGTGCGACGTGATCGCCATGCTCGCCGAAACGCTCTGAGCCCTTCCTCGCCGTGAAGAGCATCGAGCAGCTGCCGATCGATGGACGCCGTGTGTTCATCCGTGTCGACTTCAACGCCCCGGTCAAGAACGGGCGCCTCACGGACGCGACGCGGATCCGCGCGCCGCTGAAGACCATACAGTACGCGCGCTCGCGCGGAGCGAAGGTCATCCTGGCATCGCACCGCGGGCGGCCGGGCGGAAAGTTCACGCCCGAGCTGTCGCTGGCTCCGATCGCCGAACAGCTTTCCGAAGAGCTCGGCTTTGCGGTGGCGATGCTGCCGGACTCGATCGGCCCCGATGTCGAAAAACACATCGCGGCCATGAAGCCCGGCGAGGTGGTGCTGCTCGAGAACCTGCGCTTTCACAAGGGCGAGGAGAAGAACGACGAAACCTTCTCGCGCGCGCTGGCGGCGCTTTGCGACGTGTACGTCAACGACGCATTCGGCACCGCGCATCGCGCCCACGCATCGACCGCCGGCATGGCGCGCTTCGTCGCGGACAAGGGAGCCGGGTACCTCCTGCTCCAGGAGGTCAAGGCGCTCAGCAGCCTTCTTCACGATCCTCCGAAGCCGTTCGTCGCGATCGTCGGCGGCGCCAAAGTGGGCGACAAGATCGAGCTGATGAGCAATCTGCTCGGACGCATCGACGCGCTCATCATCGGCGGCGCGATGGCCTACACGTTCCTTCACGCGAGCGGCGTCAGTGTCGGCGCCTCGCTCGTCGACGACGATCACGTCGACGTGGCGAGGAAGCTGCTCGCCGACGCAAAGGCTCAGGGCGTGCGCATCGCGCTACCTGTCGACCATGTGGTCGCGCGCGACTTCGATGAGAACGCGCCCGTCTCGACGACTGCGGACGAGACCATCCCCGAAGGCATGATGGGCCTCGACATCGGCCCGCGCTCCCGGGAAATTTTCCGCGGAATCATCGCGGGCGCGAAGACGATCTTCTGGAACGGTCCGATGGGAGTCTTCGAGTGGGACTCGTGCTCGGCCGGCACGATGGCTGTCGCCAACGCGGTCGCGGACTCCGACGCGCACAGCGTGATCGGCGGCGGCGATTCGGTCGCCGCGCTCGCCAAGTCCGGACGCTCGCACGAAGTCACGCATGTCTCGACGGGCGGCGGCGCATCGCTCGAGTTTCTCGAAGGCGACACGCTGCCGGGCATCGCGGCGCTCGCGGACGGAGCATGCTCGTGAGAACTCCGCTGCTGGCCGGCAACTGGAAGCTGCAGCCCGCGACTCGCGATGACGCGCGCCGGCTCGCAAAGGCCGTCGCCGATGGCTGCCGCGATCTGTCCGGTCGCGAGGTCATGCTCGCTCCGCCGTTTACCGCATTGTGTGACGTCGTCGATTCGGTCGCCGGTTCGCCGGTCGGCGTCGGCGCGCAGGACCTTTACTGGGAGAAGTCCGGCGCATTCACCGGCGAGATCTCAGGCCCCATGCTGGCCGACACGGGATGCCGCTACGCGATCGTCGGTCACTCCGAGCGCCGGCAGTTCTTCGGCGAGACCGACTACACCGTCGCCAAGAAGGCCGCTGCCGCGTTCGTGGCCGGCCTGATTCCCGTCGTTTGCGTCGGCGAGACGTTGGCCCAGCGTGACGCCGGCGAAACGATGACGGTTGTTGAAACCCAGGTGCGTCACGGTCTGGTCGAGCTTTCCGCCGACGCGCTCCAGATCCTCGTGATCGCGTACGAGCCGGTCTGGGCGATCGGCACCGGCCGCACGGCAACGCCCGAGCAGGCCGAGGAAGTCCACGCGCGGATCCGGCGCGTCCTGCGTGAAGCGTCGCCCGACGGCATCGCCGACAAAGTCCGCATCCTTTACGGCGGCAGCGTCAAACCCGGCAACATCGACGAGATCATGGCCTGCCCCAACGTCGACGGCGCGCTCGTCGGCGGAGCCAGCCTTGTCGCCGAAGATTTTCTTCGCATCGTTCATTTTGAGGAGTCGAGCCTGTGACCACTTTACTGATCACCCTTCATGTCCTGTCGTGCATCACCCTGATCCTCGTCGTCCTGCTTCAGGCCGGCCGCGGCGCAGACATGGGCGCGGCGTTCGGCGGTGCAAGCACGCCGATGTTCGGCTCGGGAAGCTCGACCAATCCCCTTGCACGCGTGACGACGTTCACCGCGGTCGCTTTCCTGACGACGGCGCTGTTTCTTGCGGTCTCCTCGGCGAGACGCGCGTCGGTATTCGACGATACGTCCGAGCCGCTTGCCGCTCCGCCGCGCGCGGAATCGACGATTCCGGTCACGCCGCAAGCCGAGGTTCCTGCCGCCGCCCCGACCGGAGCTCCGATCGGTGAGGCGAAGCCCGTGACGATTCCTGCGGCCGACAACGCTGCGCCCGCCGCAAGTGATGCGCCGGCCGCGCAGCCCGCCGCCGGCGCTGCGGCTCCTGCTACGCCGCCGGCAGGCGATACCGCTCCGAACGCCGCTGCACCGGCGGCCGGCGATAGCGCACCCGCTGCTGCACCTGCAGCCGCTCCCGCTGCCGGCGAGACTGCACCAGCTGCCGCTCCCGCATCTGCACCTCCGGCGGCCGCTCCTGCTGCGGAAACTGCACCAGCTGCTGCGCCGTCGGTCAAGGAAACCGCTCCGGCTGCGGCGCCGCCCGCGGCTGAAACTGAACCAAAAGTTGCGCCGCCCGCGCCTGCTGCTGCAAAGCCGGCGCCGAAGGCGACAAAGCCAGCGCCCACGGCCGCAAAGCCCGCACCTTCGAAAACGAAGCCCGCGGCTCCTGCGCCTGCGGCGCACTGATCGGCAGGTTGACGGCGGACGCAGCGAGCCCTAAAACGCGCGATTCCAGAGCGCTGCGTTCGATTGCGAGAATGGCGAAATTGGCAGACGCGCTAGGTTGAGGGCCTAGTGGCCGAAAGGCCGTGGGGGTTCAAGTCCCCCTTCTCGCACCATACAATCTCCACCCTTTCATGAGCGTCCTCACCTCGCTGCTGATCATCGCCGTCTGCATCGCCCTCTCCGCATTCTTTGCGGCATCCGAGACGGCGTTGCTGCGGCTGCGCGAGCACGAGATCGAGGATGAGATCGAAAAGGGCAACGGACCGGCCGGCCTCGCCATCCGCGATCTGGTCAAGTCCACGTCACGACTGCTCTTCACGCTTCTGCTCGGCAACAACATCGCGAACATCCTGGCCGCCTCGGTGGCTTCGGCCGTGTTCGTCGACCTGATGGGCCCGGAATGGGGCGTTTTCGTCGCGGCGATCGGAACGACCGTCGTCGTATTCCTGCTCTGCGAGATCTTCCCGAAGGCTGTGGCGGCCCATCATCCGCGCGGCGTGTCGAACTACGTCGCCATTCCGCTCTACCTCATCCACAACGCCCTGCGGCCGCTGCATATCCTGATGGACCGGTTCCTCGGCCCGCTCGTCGAGCGCGTGGCCGGAGGACCCGCGGTGCTTGGCCACGTCAGCCGCACCGACGAGATTCTGCGGCTGGCACGGCAGGAATCGGAAGATTCCGAAATGGCGCCGACCGGATCGGTGACCGCGATCATCGGCGCCGCTGCCGGCGCGTCCGAGATGACGGTATCCGACATCATGGTCCCACGCGCGGAGGTCACCGGTTTTCCGGCGGAGACCCCCGCGTCGGAAATCCTGACCCAGGTCCTCGAGGATCGTTACACGCGGGTTCCGATCTTCGAGGAAACCATCGACCACGTGATCGGCGTCCTTCACCTGAAGGACCTCGTCAAGCTCGTCCAGGACGGCGGAAGCGACGTGCGAGGCATACTGAAGAACGCCTTGCGGGTGCCTGAGCGGAAACCGATCCTGCCGCTGCTCGCCGACATGCAGCGGGCGTTCCTGCACATGGCGATCGTCAAGGACGAGTTCAACGTCACGCTCGGCATCGTCACGCAGGAGGACATCCTCGAGGAGCTCGTCGGCGAGATCCGCGACGAGTTCGATCACGAGGAGCTGCTGACGATCCGCCGGCTCGCCGACGACAACTTCGAGGCGCTCGGACGCGTCAAGGTACTCGACTTCAATCGCGAGAGCGGCTGGAACATCCCCGCCGAGCGCGGCGATACGATCGCCGGCCTGATCTTCAATCTTCTCGGGCGCGCGCCTCGCCGATGGGAGAACGTCTCGCTTCCCGGTTATGAAATCGTCGTCGTCGACGTCTCGGGAAACCGGATCAGCCAGGTTCGCATCCGGCGCGTGGAAGAGGACGAGGAAGCCCGCGAAGAAGCTTGAGGGGAGTTCCGCAAGCGACCCCGGGGTTCTCCGGGATTCACCCCGTGCCGCTCACGGCAATCTCAAGAATGTCCTGAGTGATCGGATTCACGCCCGCGCTGTGCGCAAGCAAAAACCCCTCAGATAATACAAATCGGCACGCCCGTTTCCTTTGCGACAAGACGCGAAGTGGAGCAAACAGGTGGCGCCTTCCGACCGTATTCGCAGCTGCGTCGGCACGTCGCAGCTCGTTGCAATGCGGTTTGCAGCAGGGGATCGCCGTTCATCGTCAACAAGATGTCGACGCCGTGAGTTCGGCGCCGAGGGAGAGGGAGTCACATGAGTCCGATCAATAGAATCTCGTGCAGCCTGCGGCGCCATCGTGGTGCGGCCACTGTGTTCGCAATGATTGCAGCCATGACATTCGGACCGTCGCGCGAAGCGAGTGCAGTCAGTGCAGACGGCCCATGCATGCAGGATGCGTACACGCTCAAGGGCGGAGGCAGTCTGAACTGCACGGCGAACGATCTCAGTCTGACGGTCTTCACCGTCACTTCGATCTCCAACACGTGTGACTTTCTCGGCGACACCTGGACGTTCAGCGGCACGGTCGACCTCGCCCCGCGGTCGAACTTTCGTTACGACCTCGGATTCTACATCAGCCACGACGGCATCGACGCGCTGACCGGCACCTGCACGGTCGGCATCGTCGACAACACCGACGTCGACAACAACGCCGGCAGCGTCAACCTCGACGGAGACACCTGCGGCGACTTCACGAAGATCGCCAACAACGTTCCCGTGGGCCCGGTGACTGCGACCTGCACCGACCTGGACCACGACGGCAAATTCGATCTGACAATCTGCTCGGCCTACGCGCAGAGCTCCGGCGCGACCTGCGGCGGCATCGCCGACGCAGTTCCCGGCACGGCCTCGAAGTGCCAGTGCGCGCTGCTGAACACGACGCAGACAGTCCCGCAATGCGTGAGCAACGCAGACTGCGTGCCGGATGGAAACCCGTGCACCGGCGAGATCTGCGGTGGATCCAATCCTGACCTTTTCGGCTGCGGCCACGAAAACACGGCCGGATCCTGCGACGACGGGCTCTTCTGCAACGGCGCGGACACCTGTTCGGGCGGCACCTGCAGCGGCCACGCCGGCAATCCCTGCACGGGCGGCGGCATCTGCGGAAGCACCTGCAACGAATCGACCGACGACTGCTTCGCAAGCGCGTCCACCGTCTGCCGTAGTGCGGCGGGCGTCTGCGATGTCGCCGAAACCTGCACCGGAACTTCCACGACCTGTCCTGCCAACGGCTTCTCGTCGGGAAACACCTGCCGTACCGCGTCGGGAATCTGTGACGTGGCCGAGACCTGCAGCGGTCTTTCTTCTTCGTGTCCGACCGACGGATTCGCCTCGACATCCGTGACATGCCGCGCCTCCACCGGCGAATGCGACACCGCCGAAGTCTGCAGCGGTGCGGCCACGTGTCCCGCCGATTCCTTCGCGAGCGGCTCGACGCCGTGCACCAGCGACGGAAACGTCTGCACCAACGACCTCTGCAACGGCAGCGGAACGTGCGCTCATCCGAGCAATGCCGCTTCGTGCGACGACGGGCAGTTCTGCAACGGCGCGGATACCTGCAGCGGCGGAACATGCTCGTCGCACGCGGGCGACCCGTGCACCGGCGGCGGAATCTGCGGCAGCACATGCAACGAGTCGACCGACGACTGCTTCGCGAGCGCAGCGACCGTCTGCCGCTCTTCCGCGGGCGTCTGCGACGTCGCGGAAAACTGCACCGGAGC